>CBFGVD010000186.1:0-6802 GCA_965651965.1 uncultured Verrucomicrobiaceae bacterium
GGCGGATCACCGCCTTGATGCTCTCCGAGATCATGCGGTCCGCCGCGGCGAAGGCCTCGTGGATGCCCTGCTTCGCCAGGACGAGGTCGCCCATGCGGGTGTTGTCGAAAGTCACCAGCGCGTTGGAGAGGACCGCGAGCTCGTTCAAGGCCGTTTCCGCCTGCTCGCGCCGCCGCCGGCCCTCGAAGCTGAAAGGCATGGTGGCGAAGACCACGACGAAAGCACCCTCCTCCCGCGCGATGCGGCAGACGATGGGAGCCGCGCCGGAACCGGTGCCGCCGCCGAGCCCCACGCAGAGGAAGACGATCTTGCGACCTTTGAGGGCCGCCCGCACCTCGCCTTCCGCTTCCAGCACCGCCTGCTGCCCGAGTTCGGGATCGCCTCCCGCGCCCAGGCCTTTGGTGAGATTGCGGCCGAGCTGGATGCGGTCGCGCGCCACGGACCCGGAAAGCGTCCGGATGTCGGTGTTGATCGCCAGCATTTCCGCTCCGTCCATGCCGTCGAGGACGACGCGGTCGAGCATGTTGGTCCCCGCGCCGCCGAGACCGACGATCTTCACGGAGGAGGAAGGGATGGTATTCTGGGAGTCGCGTGGGAATTCGATCATGGCATTCGCTTGGCGGCCGCGCCGCCGGGGTGAGGAGTTGTTATCTTGAGAAGGGCCAAAGGACGTTGCCGATCTTGCGCAGCACGCCGCGTTTCGGTTCGCGCTCGGCCTCGATGATCTGCGCGTAGCGGATCAGGCCGATGGCGGTGGTGAACTGGGGGTCCTTGAAATTCGCCTGCACGCCGCTGAGCTCCGGCGGCTCGGGACGATACACGTCCCGCTTGAAAATATCGTGCGCCAGCTCGCCGAAGCCCCGCATCAGGCTGGTGCCGCCGGAAAGAAAGACGCCGGTGCCGATACGATCCACCGCGCCGTCCGGCAGGCGGCGCAGGAGCAGCTTCAGCGTTTCCTCCAGCCGCTGGCGGATGATGTCGTTCAAGAGCTGTCGCTTCACCTCGGCCTCGGCGAAGCCCTTTTCGTCCGCCACCTTGATCACGCCCACCGAGCGCGCGGGATCCGCGGATGCATCGCCCTCCCGCACCTTCAGCACTTCCGCCTTCGAGAAAGCGAGGCCGGTCACAAGGTGGATATCGTTCGTGATGTGCTCGCCGCCGACCGGGATGCAGCCGGAGGCCTCGATGGCACCATCCAGATACAGCACGTAATCCGTGGTCCCGCCGCCGATGTCGATGACCAGCGCGCCGCGCTCCTTGGACTCCCGGTCCAGCGCGACCTGCGCGGCGGCGATGGGGGAAAAGACCAGGTCGTCGATGTCCAGCGGCATCTCCCGCACGCATTTGATCTGGTTCTCGATCCGCGAGCGGATGCCGTGGATCACGTGGAAATCCGCATCCACCGTCTTGCCGGAAAGACCGACCGGCGAGGTGGCGTGCTCGAAGCCATCCACCCCGAAGCGGCGGATGATGTGATGCAGGTACACATGATCGGGCGGAATCGCCACCGCGCGGGCGATCTCCTTCGCCTCCTGCACGTGGGCGGGGCCGATCACGTTCTCATCATCCGGAAGCCGGAAGCTGCCGCGGTTGTTCACGCCCTGGATGTGGGCACCGGTGACCGCCAGATAGACGCTCCCGATCTCCACGTCGCTCGCGTCCTCCGCCTTCACCAGCGCGTCCTTCACGCACGCGCGGACCTGGGGGAAATCATAGATTTCCCCTTTGCGAACGCCGACGGATTTCGACTGGCCGACGCCGAGGATTTTGACGGAGCCGTCCGACTTCACTTCTCCTACCACCATGCAAATCTTGCTGGTGCCGATTTCGAGGCCGACGTGGATCTTCGAGCGGGCCATGGGAGGGTATCAGCGGTTGAGGAGCTCCTGGATATCGCGCGAACGACGGTCAGGAGAAACGGGTGAGGGTTCTTCGATGAGGATGGCGCGGGGCACGCCGCTGCCGCGCAGGAGCACGGGAATATTCCGCTCCGGGATGAGTTCGATGGAAGCGATCTGCTGCGAGCGATCCCGGGCATGCTCGAGCGCGGCTTTCAGATCGCCCGCCTGGCGTTCATGATCGCCCAGGCCGAAGGAAGCGGTCGTTCCATCCCGGGACAGCAACTCCAGGGACCAGGCCCTGCTCTGCCGCAGTGAGTAGATCCACTCCGAAGCGCCCGGGATCGTCTTGCAGGCCGTGTCGTAGAGCGCCATCAGGCGGTTGAATTCGGGATGCTTCACCGGGTTGCCGGCTTTCAGAGGTTCGCCGCCCTCGCCGAGGAAGACCACGGGGAGACGGTCCGCCGTCTCCGCCAGCGCGGGCGGGCAAGGGAAGGCCACGCCGGTGCCGTCCACCAGCAGGCCGGTTTTCGCATCGCGCTCGCCGATCCCCTGTGCGGGACAGGCGATCCACACCCGGGGCTCGCGGGCCTTCACCTCCGCCACCAGGGTGCCGGGAAATTCCCGCCGCACGGACGCGGAGGCGATCTCCGGAAGCGCGCGCAGCCGGGCCTCGTATTCCGCCGCATCGCAATCGAACAGGCTGCCTTTCAAATCGATTCCGCAGATCTCGATCAGGCGGTGCTCGTTCACGGCGGGATTCGGCGTGAGCTCGATCGCCTGGAGGCGGAATTCCTCGTTCTCCACCAGCCCGTGGCGGATGCCGAGGCGGATCCCCCAGACCGCGCCGCCGGCCAGAGCCAGCAGGAAGGCGAGGCGCGCGAACCTCCGGCAGGTTTTCAAGAAGGTGAACCACACGATACGCGGGGACACCACATTCGCCTGTAGCCGAATGAGCTGGCGGCTATGGCGGACCTTGGTCGTACGTTTCTTGAACATGGCGGAAAAAGAAAGCCGTGAAAATCAGGAACGGATGGCAAGGGAAAGCTCCGCGATGCGCAGGCAGAGCGCGGTGAAATCGATGCCCGCTGCGGCGGCGGATTTCGGCAGCAGGCTGGTCTCGGTCATGCCGGGAATCGTATTTGCTTCCAGGACGAAGGGATTCCCCGCGGCATCCAGCAAGACGTCCACCCGGGAGTAAACCTCGATGCCCAGGGCGCGGTGCCCCGCCAAGGCGGCCTCCTGCACGCGGAGCGTGGTCGCCGCGTCCAGATCCGCCGGACAATAATAATCGCTGCCCGCGCCGCCGGAGAGCCAGGGATATTTGTTGGACATGTCGTAGAAGCCGTCCCGCGGGGCGATGTGGACGATCGGCATGGCCGTGTCGTCCAGGATCGCGACGGTCAGTTCCTTTCCTTCGACGAAGGATTCCACCAGGATATCGCTGCCGTATTCCGCCGCCGTTTCCATGGCGGGCAGCGCCTGCGCTTGTTCCTTCACGATGGTCACGCCCACGCTCGAACCCTCGCGCGGAGGCTTGACCACGAAGGGCACGGGGATCGAAGGCAGCTTCGGCCCGCTGGAAACATCCACGATTTCCGAGAGCGGGGTCGGAACTCCCGCTGCGAGGAACTTCTCCTTCGCCAGGTTCTTGTCGAAAGCGATCCTGCTGCTCTCCACGCCCGCGCCCGTGTAGGGGATGCCCCTTTCTTCCAGGATCGCCTGGAGCTGGCCGTCCTCGCCGAAGGTCCCGTGGATCACGTTGTAGGCGAGGCCGGTGCCCGCCGGGAGGACGAAATCCGGGCCGGTGACATCCACCGCCTCCGCCCGGCAACCCGCCGCCTGCAGCGCCTTCAGCACGGCCTGTCCGGAGGCCAGGGAGACCTGCCGCTCGGAACCGGGACCGCCCATCAGGACGGCGATGAGGAGATTTTCGGGAATCATGGTTTGCTAAAAAGTGAATTCGTCTTCGCCGATGACCTTCACCTCGGTCTCGAGCTCGATCCCCCGGCTTTCGCGCGCGCTGGCCTTGATCCGCTCGATCATCGCAAGCACCTCGCTTGCCGTGGCACCGCCCGCGTTGACGATGAAATTGCCGTGGACTTCGGAAACGCGGGCCTTGCCTTCCCCGCAGCCTTTCAGGCCGAGTTCGTCCACCAGTTTTCCGGCCGGCACTTCCGCGGGGTTCTTGAAGATGCAACCCGCGCTGGCCGCCACCGGCTGGCTCGTCCGGCGCTTGGCCCGCGAAGCATCCCAACGCTCCTGGATCGACTCCGCGGTATCCGGCTTGCCGGTGAAGGTCGCCTGCAGGGCGAAGTTCCGCCTCAGTTCCGGCACGTCGCGGTAATTCGCCACGATTTCCTCGCGCGTGCGTTCGCGGATTTCCCCTTCCTCGTCCAGGAAAGTCACCGAGACCACTTGGTCGAAGGTCTCCGTGCCCATCGCACCCGCATTCATCCGCAGGGCGCCGCCGACATTTCCGGGGATGCCCTCCATCCACTCGAAGCCGCCGATGCCCGCGGCTTGCGCGACGCTGGCCACCTTTTTCAGGCGGACTCCCGCACCGGCGATGATCCTGCCGCCCTCCGCGCGGCACTCGGAAAAGGCACCGCCCGCCGGGTGGATCACCGCGCCGCGGATCCCGCCGTCCCGGACCAGCAGATTCGAGCCGCGGCCGACGACCCGCATGGCCACGCCGCGCTCGCGGCAATAGCCGACCACCGCGGCGAAGGCCGCGAATGTGTGCGGCTCGATCCAATACTGCGCGGGCCCGCCCACCAGCAGGGTGGTATGGCGGCGCATCGGCTCGTAGAGACGGCCGTCGATGTCGTCCTTCGGTGCAAGTTGCAGGATCTGCTCCAGGATCTTGAGATCGGCGGCGATGCGCGCCCCCGCCTCGTGGACATTGCCCGCGCCGAGCGTGATCAGCAGGTCGCCCGGTTCCAGGGCATTCCCCACCGCGTGATGGGCCGTCGCGAGACAGGGCAGCGAGGCCACATGGTCCCCGCCCTGGCGCTTCGCCGCCTGCACGATGGTATCCCCGCTCACACCGGGGATCGGCAGTTCGCTGGCGGGATACACGTCCGTCACGAAAACCTTGTCCGCGGCTTGGAGGACGCGGCCGAAATCTTCCGCCAGCGCCTGCGTGCGGGTGAAGCGGTGCGGCTGGAAGAGCACCACCACCCGGCCCGGCTTCAGGGAGCGCGCCGTCTGGAGCGTGGCCGCCAGTTCCGTGGGGTGGTGGCCGTAATCGTCCACGATCCGGCTGCGGCCGGAAAGATACTTGGTCTCGAAACGCCGCTTGGCCCCGGCGAAGGAATTCAACGCGCGGGAAACCAGCCGGAAATCCGCCCCCAGGCTATCCGCGGTCGCGATGCAGGCCAGGGCGTTCAGGACATTGTGGCGGCCGGGGATGCCCAGCTCCACATCGCCCAGGATCTCGCCCCTTTTCACCACGGTGAAAGCGGTGGCACCCCGCAGCTCGCGGATTTCCGCCGCGGTATAGTCCGCACCGGACCAACCGTAGCTCACCGCCTGCGGGGATTTCACGGCGACTTCGGTCGCGACCGCACATTCCTTGCAATACACGACCGGCCCTGCGGTCTGGCCGACCAGGGTGGCGAAGACTTCCTTGATCTCCTCCAGATCCTTGTAGTGATCCAGGTGCTCGGCCTCGATATTCAGAATGATCGAGCAGCCGGGCCGGTAGAGGGCCAGGGTGCCGTCGCTTTCATCTCCCTCCGCCACCATCCATTCGCCCTCCTCCGACCAGCGGGCGTTCGCTCCCAGCACCGGGATTTCCGCCCCCACGTAGTGGCTGGGCTGGAGGCCCGCCTCGCGCAGGGCATGGGCCACCATCGAGGAAGTGGTCGTTTTCCCGTGCGTGCCGGAGACCACGATGCCCTTCCGGGTATGGAGGATCGCCGCCAGGCATTCCGCGCGGCGGAGCAAGGGGATGCCCGCCGCCTTCGCCGCGGCATAGGCCGGGTTCTCCGGCCGGATGGCGGAGGAATAGACCACCAGATCCGCATCCCTCACCGCCTCCGCGGTGTGGGGAGAGGAAAAGACCAGACCGATGCGCTGCATCCGCTCGGTTTCATCCGAGGTCACGCGGTCCGAGCCGCTGACCCGGTGTCCCATGCCCAGCAGCAGCAGCGCCAGCCCGCTCATGCCCGAGCCTGCCACCCCGATCAGGTGGATGCGCAGCGGGTTGTCGCGGTCGGTCAGCTTCTGGCTCAGGTCGTTCATTTCCGGGAAAGAGTCGCTTCGATGGCGTCGCACACGCGGGCGGCGGCATCCGGCACGGCGAGCGAACGGGCCGCTTGTGCCATGCGGTCGCGGGTTTGCAAGTCGCTCATCAGCGTGGTCACGCGAGCGGCCAGTTTCGCGGCGTCGAGCGCGGATTCCTGCTCCAAAAATGCGGCGCCCGCGTTTGAAAACACCTCCGCGTTCCGCGTCTGGTGATCGTCCGCGGCGTAGGGAAAGGGCACCAGGATCGAGGGCAGGCCGAGGAAGGAAAGTTCCGTCATGCTGGAAGCTCCGGCGCGCGAGAGCACCGCGTCCGCCACCGCGTAGGCGGAGGGCATGTCATCGCAAAAACCGATCACCCGGTAGCCCTCGCGGCCCGCGGCCTCCTCTTCCACCCGCTGCTGGTCCAGCGGCCCCGCGATGTGCAGCACCTGCGTGCCGGGCGGGAATTGGGGGAAAGCTTGCGCCACCAGGGAATTCAGCCGCCGCGCCCCCTGGCTGCCGCCGGTGACCATCAGGGTCGGCCGGGCCGGATCGAGCTCGAATTTCGCCGCGGCCGCAGCCCTCGGGGGCAAATCCTGCATTTCCGCGCGGACCGGCGTGCCCGTCTGCACCACCTCCCGGTTTCCGAAGTACGGCCGCGCCGCCTCCCACCCGATGAAGACGGTGCGGCAAAATTTCGCCGTCAGGCGGTTCGCCTTGCCCGGCAGCGCGTT
>CBFGVD010000187.1:0-6798 GCA_965651965.1 uncultured Verrucomicrobiaceae bacterium
GCTCGAGCGCGCGATCGAATACATCGACGCCGACGAACTCGTCGAAGCCACGCCGCAGAACATCCGCCTGCGCAAGCGCCTGCTGGATGCAAACGCCCGCAAGCGCGCTGCCAAGGGCCTCGCCTACGAGGACCGCAGCAACCGCGGCTGAGGATAACGATCTTCCCCAAAGCCTTCCCCGCACGGGCCGTCCTCTTACCGGGACGGCCCGTTGTCATTCCCGGTGATGCGATCTTGAAAAATCCGTGAAGGGTCCGATTGCGGGAGCCAGTCCGCAGGAAGGGAGGTAGGATGAAGTGTCGGCCCTATTCCCATGTCTTCCCTCTACAAGATTCTGGCCCTTTGCATGGTTGTGGGTTGTCTCGCCCTGGTTTCCAGGCCGAGGGTCGGCTGCCGGAAGGATCCCCGGCGGATCGAGGCCCTGAACAACGCGCGACAACTCCACCTCGCGTTGATGGACTTCGAGAGGAGATACGGACGCTTTCCCGACGATGAAACGATGCAGCGGCTTGCCGGAGAGAAGGGCTTCGAGCCCTTCACCCTGCGAAACTCCAACGATTATCTCAGGCTGCTCGTCGCGGCGGGCGGGGATTCGGAAAAGTCGGGCTATTGCCCACACAAGGTGCTCCGGAGCCGGAAGCCGGATGGCGTGATCGCTCCGCTGGGAGAGGCCTTTGCTCCCGGGGAATGCGGCTTCGCCTACATCGCGGGTCTCTGCTCCGGGGATGCGCCGGATACGCCGCTGCTGGTGGCACCCATGATTCCCGGAACCTATCGCTTTGATCGCGAGACATTCGACGGCAAGGCGATCGTCCTCAGCGTGGACGGCTCAGCCCAAGCGATGACGATCCGGGAAAAGGACGGTCTGGTGGCCATCGGTGGGGGAAGGACTTTGTTCGATGCCGATCTCCCTCACTGGCGCGGCAAGGTGCCGCAGATCAAATATCCCGCTCCTCCGCGGCCATGAGGGTTCAGAGCCGATCCGAAAGCATTCTTTTACCAGGCTCCCGTAGCCTTCGCGCGGCAGTGCTGCTGCTGGTAATTTCGGCGCTGGGAGTCCTTTCCGGCCTGTAAACCAAAGCCGCCGCGAGGCCGCACGGAAGGAAGCGATGAGCAATTTCCGGTCCCTTTCCCTGACCCTGCTCGAGTTCGAGAACACATACGGCACATTTCCCGACGCGGGAACCTTGAAGGTCGTCTGCGAGGCCACCGGGAATCCTCCTTGGCCTCTGGCGACCGCGAACGACTATCTCCGGCAGATCGTGGCTTCGGGGCTCAAATCCGAAGGCACCCTCTCGGATGGCGGGCTGGTTTCCTGGAGCCGGAAGCCGGATCAGGTGATCCAGCCGCTCAAGGAAGCCCTGGCTCCGGGGGAATGCGCGTTTACCTACGTGCTTCCCTCGATTTCGCATCCCTCCCGGCCGGTGCTGCTTTATCCCTTGGTTCCGGGGACATTGAGCTTCGATCCGGCTCCATTGAAGGGCGAAGCGCTGGTGCTCCGTGCCGATGGTTCCATGTCCGTCCTGAAGGTCGAGGCGGACGGTCGCGTTCTGATCGGCGGGAAGGATTTCTTCGATTCCTCGCAGCCGATGTGGGGAGGGGAGGCACCGGACCTGAGATATCCGGCAAAATAACGGCGGATTGACGGATTTCCGTCTTTCCCGATGATGGGGGAGTGAAGACCACCCTCGACATTCCCGAGCCCCTTTACCGGGAGGTGAAAGTCAAGGCGGCCAAGCAGGGGGTCACGTTGCGGGAGTTTCTTCTCGGCGCCATCCAGCGCGGCTTGGACCCGCTTCCGGTGCAGCGCGGGACGGAGAGTCACTTCGAATTGGATGCTTCGGGCATTCCCCTGCTCAAGCGACCGGGGGGCGATCCGGCTGTCGTGACCAAGGAATTTCTCCGGCAGCTCCGGGAACAGGAAGGCATTTGAGCCGAAACGGGAACCAACTCGCTCGAAGTCATCCCGCCCTGAGCCTCAGAACAGCTCTTCCAGGCGCTTGGTATCGATGTTCTTCTCGCCCATCAGGACGAAGACCCATTCGTCGTCCGCCCAGCGGGCCACGGACCATTTGCCGTGCTTGCCGATGTGGGGCTTGCCCTTCTTCGGGAGCTTGCACTTCACGTCGCAGCGCTTGAAGGCGACGAGGTGGACGACGTCTTCCTCCTGCTTGAAGCAGACGAGCGCGCCGCGTTTGCCGTCGATTCTCAGCTCGCGGCAGCCCAGGCCGGGGACTTCCTTAAGGCCCCGCGGCAGACAGGTATTGGGACAGGGGAGCTTGGCGGATTTCAGGTGCTCGAAAAGCGCGTGGTGGTCCGGATTCCGGAGGTCCAGGGTGAATCCGGGATCTTCCAGGGTGTCGATGAAGCCCGATTCCACCTTGCTGATACTGATGGGGATCGCTCCGCCGTTTTGAGGGGCGGCGGGTGCGGGCTCCTGCTCCACGGGGGCATTTACCACGATCTCTCCCGCCGGCGGGCCGAAGCTGCCGGTGGTGGATACGAGGAAAGCCACGCCGATTCCCGCGGCGGCGGCGACCGGTGCGCCCCACATCCAGGTCCAGCGCGCGGCGCGGCGCGGTGCGGCGGTGCGCTCCATCGCGGCCAGGATCTCGCTGCGCAGGCCGGCGGGCGGCAGGATGGAGGCCATGGCCCCGATGAGGGAGCAGTCGAAGGAATCCGGGCGCGGGCTCAGGTCCCCGCGCTCCAGCGCCAGCCCGGCGAGGATCTCCTCCCGCAGGGCGGGGGGGATCGTCACGGCATTCAGCGCGTCGGCGAAATCCGCGTCCTTGGAGCGCTCCTTGGCGAGCCACTCGCCCAGGTCGCGGTCCTTTGCCGCCCAGGCGAGCGCCTCGGCGAAATCCGGGTTCCCGGCATCCGCGCCATCCGGGCGGAAGCAGCGGAGAATGAAGCGGGCTTCCTCCTTATCCATGGCTCGATCTGAGTGCCTCCGGTTGAAGTTGCAGGATGTTCTTGGGTGCGCTGGAGGGCTCCGCTGTCATTCGGCGGCGGAGCATTTCCTTGGCTCTCGAAATGCGGGACATGACGGTTCCGATGGGGACGTCGAGGATTTCGGCGATTTCCTTGTAGCTGTGCTGCTGGAGGTAAAAGAGGGCGAGCGGGGAGCGGAAAGTTTCATCGAGTTCGCCGAGAAGTTCCAAGGCCCTCTGGCCGTCCATCTGGCGCTCGGTGTCGTCTTCCTCGGAGCAAATGCGGCCTGCCACGGCCTCGGTCAGTTCTTCGTCCGTGTAGCGCTTCGCCTTGCGGGCGTGGGCCAGGAATTCCCGGTGCAGGGTGGTGAAGAGCCAGGTCTTCGCCTTGTCCCGCTCCTTGAGCTGGTGGCCTTTCTGGGCCCAGATGCAGAAGGTCTGCTGGACCAGGTCGGCCGCGGTGTCCGCGCTTTTCGAGAGCGACATGGCGAAGCGGTAGAGCGCCTCGTAGTGCGAATCGACAAGTTGCTGGAATTCCGACATTTCTTGATCTTGGGAGACCTACTCAAAGGAGTTATTCCACAATTTTCCATCGCGCCAAGCCCCGTCCTTGTCCAGCCTCCCCGGAATCATGAAATCCGCATGCCTCGCCCTGCTGCTCCTTTCCCCCGCCATTGCGGCGGACGGTTTCACGACTACCCGCGGGGAGGGCAAGGTGAGGGTGGAATTGGACGGGAAGCTCTTCACGGAGTACCGGACGGATTCGCGCGTCCCCTACTGCTACCCGCTCATGTCCGCCTCCGGAGCCTGCCTGACCCGGCATTGGCCGATGGACAAGAGCCATGAAGGGGAGGAGCGGGACCACCCGCACCACCGCTCCTTCTGGCTGAGCCACGGGGCGGTGAACGGCCACGACTTCTGGGCCTGGACGACGAAAAAAAGCGACCCGAAGATCGAGCACAAGGGAGTGCGGGACTTGAAGGACGGCTCCTTCACCGTCGATCTCGCGTGGACCGCCGGGGGCAAGACGCATCTCGCGGAAGAGCGCACCTACACCTTCACGAAGGTGGACGCAGGAACGACCAGGATCGACGTCCTTTCCAAGCTCACCGCAGCGGATGGCGACGCGACCTTCGGCGATACGAAGGAGGGGATGTTCGCCCTCCGGGTGGACCGCACGCTGCGCCAGAAAGGCAAGCAGGCGAAGGGCGGGATCGCCGATTCCGAAGGGAGGAAAGACGGGGACGTCTGGGGAAAGAAGGCTGGCTGGGTGGCTTTCCACGGTCCGGACGAGAAGGGCGAACCGGCGGTGATCGCCGTTTTCGACCATCCCTCGAATCTCCGCCACCCCACCTGGTGGCACGCCCGGGACTACGGCCTGCTGGCTGCGAATCCCTTCGGGATCCATGATTTCGAGAGTAAAAAGGACAAGAATACCGGGGATCACCTGCTGAAGAAAGGCGAGACGCTGGTGTTCCGTTATGGAGTGATCCTTCACCACGGCAGCCTGGAATCCGCCGGGCTGGAAGAGCGGTGGGAGGAATTTTCAAGATGAAGCGCCGCCATTTCCTCGGAACCTCCGCCTTCGCGGGGACCTGGTCCCTGCTCGCGCCCCATGCCGCCGCACAAGGGGCGAACTCGGAGATCCGGGTCGCCGTGATCGGGCTGAACCAGCGCGGCATGGCGCATGTCGATGGCATCCTGAAGTCGAAGGGAGCCCGCCTTGTCGCCCTCTGCGATTGCGATTCGAAGGTGCTCGCCCGGGCGAAGATAGCCGCGGAAAAGAAAGGCGCGAAGGTGGCCGTGCATGCCGATTTCCGGAAACTCTGCGAATCCAAGGAAATCGACGCCGTCACCATCGCGACGCCGAATCACACGCACGCGGTGATCGCCATCACCGCCGCGGCGAACGGGAAACACGTGTATGTGGAAAAGCCCGTGTCGCACAACGTGCGGGAGGGGCGGGTGCTCGCGGACGCGCAGGAGAAGTACGGCGTGATCATCCAGCACGGCTTCCAGCGCCGTTCGGAGACTTCGTGGGCGGATGCCTTCGAGTGGGTCGGCCAGGGCGAGCTCGGCAAGCTCAAGCTCGCCCGCGGCCTCTGCTACAAGCCGCGACCTTCCATAGGTAAGGTGCCCGCACCCGTGAAGCCGCCCGCGGAGGTGGACTATGATCTCTGGTGCGGCCCGCGGGAAACGGCGGAAGTGCGCAGGAAGCGTTTCCACTATGATTGGCACTGGCAGTTCCCTTACGGCAACGGGGATCTGGGCAACCAGGGGCCGCATCAGCTCGATGTCTGCCGCTGGGCGCTCGGCGATCCTTCCATGCTGCCGCCCGCGGTCGTCTCCTGCGGCGACCGTTACGTGCACCGTGACGACGGAGAATGGGCCAATACCCAGCTCGTGCTCCTGAGCTACGATCCCGCGCCGATCCTTTTCGAGGTCCGCGGCCTGCCGGCAAAGGGCGCCGACTACAAGTCCGGCATGGATTCTTACAAAGGGCGGCAGATCGGCAATATCATCGAGTATGAAGGCGGCTATCTTTCCGGCGACCACGGGGGAAACTGCGAAGCCTATGATCGCGATGGCAAAGAGCTGAAGCGCTTCCGGGGAGTGCGCTCCCACTTCCAGACCTGGGTGGATGCCATTCAATCCGGAAAGCAGAATCCCATCCATTCGGCGGAAAACGGCCATCTCTCTTCCGCCCTCGCCCACATCGGAAACATTTCCTGGCGGCTCGGCGTGAAACAGTCCCTGGACGAAGCCAAGACAGCCTTCGGCCATGCGGCGGCGGCCGAGGCCCTCGAGCGAATGGAAACGCACCTCGCGGCGAACGGCGTGGATCTGGCGAAAGAAGGCCTCCGCCTCGGGCCGACCCTGGAACGTGCGGAGAAAGGCGAGAGCTTCACCGGTGCCGAAGCGGAGGAGGCGAACGCCCTGCTCAAGGGCAGCTACCGGAAGGGCTTCGAGCTCCCCGCGTAACCGACCCGCCCCGGCAGGAAAAACCGGCATCCCCCCGCGGAGGAGGAATGCCGGTGCGGGGGGGAATGTCAGAACGTGAAGCGGAGCCCGCCTTCCACGAGCACGTCGTCGTCGAAGGTGGCGACCCCGGCCGCGGGCGCGCCGAAGAAGTCCGGCTCGTCCAGGTAGATCCAGCGTGCTCCGGCGAAGACCTCGAAGTGCTCCGTCACGTCGTATCCCAGCCCGGCGAAGGCCTGGGCGTAGAATACGGTGTCATCCTCGGAGACCGCCAGCGGCGGCCCCGCGCTGAAAGGCGCGAAGGCCTCGAACTCGGTGAAGGCGACGCCGGCGCCCACTCCCGCATAGAAATGAAGGCGGTCCACGATCTCGCGCTCGAGCTTGAAGTTCAGCGTCAGCGGCATGAACTGGAAGTCCGAGAACATCGTCGTCGTGAATACGGCGGTGGGTACCGTGGGATCCGCGATCACCGTGCTGTCGCTCGTTTCCGCGAGGCCGAGTTCCAGGAACAGGGAGGGCCGGAAGCCGGCCCAGTCATAGGGCATGTCCACGCCGAGATGGAGATGGTACATTTCCTCCTCATAGTCGAGCAGGTAGCCCCCGCTCCCGCCGATGAACCAGTGCCAGAGGCTTGGCTCCTCGATCATGGGCGGCGGCATGACTTCCTTCGACGTGGTGCCGGCCATTGCGGTGCCGGCGACGAACATCAGCGCAATGATGGTATTTTTCATGGCATCCGGAATTTGGAGGCGACGTTGAATGGATGCAACCCACAAATAGGCAGTGCGTTATGCACTGGGTGAATTACAGATCGCCGAACAAATCGAGCTGGGGCGCGTTCGCCGCGGGCATCGGGTCCTGGCGGGTGTTCTTTGCCTTGGGACCCTGT
>CBFGVD010000188.1:0-6753 GCA_965651965.1 uncultured Verrucomicrobiaceae bacterium
TCGCTCCCGTAGTTCAACGGATAGAACAAGGGTTTCCTAAACTCTAGATCTGGGTTCGATTCCCGGCGGGAGCATTCCTCATTCCGCGAGGGGATAGGTATCATTCCCGATTACCACCCTCCCGGCCCTCTCCGCGCCCGCCAGAGCAGCAGGCCGGACCATGGCAGGGCGATGGAAATCAGGATGAGCCAATGGGGGAGCAGAAGCGTCCAGCCCCCGCTACCGACGATGTAGATGTCATAGAGGTGAACCGCCTCCGGCCGCCGGGGAACAAAGGAGTGCGGGCCGCTGGCAGCGAAGAAGCGGGTTCTCCCTTCGCGGTCTTCCGTGCTTCTCACAAACATCGGTTCCGCCAAATATGCGCCCTCCCATGGGGATGAGGCGGGATCCACGGGAAACCGGCCCGCCCAGGGAGCGTTGTTCGCCACGCCGCGGGCCCGGTGGATGCTCACCGCGGAGCCCGCCTGCCGCAGGGTCCAGCCGGAGGCGCTGGCGATGGAGTGGACCTGCGAGGAATCCCGCCATGCCCAGCAGATGAAGGCCATCATCAGGATACCGGACCAGAAGGTCAGGGAGCGGTGGATCGGCCCGGGCTTCACGTGCCGCATCCTGTCCGGGCGGGGGCGAAATGAAAGCCCGGCCTGCGGGCCGCTTCTTCCGGACCGGTTGTCCGTGCACTGACGATGCGCGGAATGAAACTTGTCCCGCGCGCGCGGCGGGTTTATGTGCACTCCAAACCCATGAAAAAGCGCTTTTACTTTGCCCTGGCCGCCTTGTTTTTCCCCTTCGTCCTCGGAGCCGCGCCGACGGAAACGAAGGCATGGACTTCCAAGGCGGGCTCGAAGCTCGAGGCAAAGGCCCTGACGGTGGAGGCGGGGGAGGTGAGCTTCGAGCGCAAGGACGGTACGATCCTGAAGGTGGCGCTGGACAAGCTGGCGGATGCCGACCGCAAGGAGCTGGAGGAGCATTTCAAGGTGGATGCCGCGGGGAATGCCGCGCCGGACCTGGGGCACCCGCAGGGCGAGACCGTAGGGCCGATCGATGCCGGCGGCTCGAACTACTTCCTCTACCTGCCGAAGTCCCTGAAAAGCGCGCGGGAGTATCCGCTCCTTTTCTACACCGCTTCCGGCGGCGGCAGCGCGGAGACGCTGAAGCCCCTGATCGAGGGGGCGGAGATCTGCGGCTGGGTGGTCGCCTGCTCGGTGGAGTCGAAAAACGGCGGGGAAAAGAACCCGGAGCATTCGGAGAAGTGCCTGGAGCATCTCAAGAAGACCCTGCCGCTGGATGGGGCGCGCATCTATTTCGCCGGAAATTCCGGCGGTGCCCGGGTGGCCTATGCGAATGCGGCGAAATTGGACGGTGCCGGGGTGCTCGGCATCATCGCCGGAGCCCAGCCGGGGGAATTGAAGAAGGGAAACAATTACTTCTTCATCAGCGGAGCGAACGATTACAACCGCTACGGCACGGCCTTTTCCTATGCAGAGGTCGCGCGTTCGGCGGCTTTCCGTTTCCATCCCGGCGGCCATGAGAACGGCCCCGACTGGCTGGTCACGGAGGGGATGATTTGGCTGGAGGGCCGGTGGCACCGCATGCTGGAGGAGGAAACGCCCGCCCGCGCGGATTATGAAGCCGCGGTGATCGCCTGGATCGGCAAGCTGAAGGAGACGGAGGACTACCGCGCGGCCTGGTGGACCTCCTTCCTGCGGGAATCCGGCGTGATGGCGGCGAACGAAGCGGCCCTGGCACCCTACGGCGACCTGCCTGCGGAACCGGCGAATGCCGCCTATGCCGCGGCCATCTCCGCACTGGAGGAATTCGCCGCGCTGGTGCTGTCCACCGGCCCGCAGGGCGCGCCGGAGTGCTTCGAGCACACCAGCCCGGACATCCAGCGGGAGGCGGACCGCCTGCTGGAGACGCACGGGGCGGTGCCCCCGGTGAAGGAGATCCTGGAAGCGGTGAAAAAGAAGACGGACAAGGGCTAGGCCGTACGGAGAGCGCCTTGGAAAGCCGCTCTCCCCGTTTCACTCCGGCCACTTGAGATCCGGTGTCTTGCCCTTCCAGAAAGGCTGGCGGGGATCGAAAATGTCCATGCCGTTGATCAGGACGCGGCCGTCCTTTTCGATGGGCAGCGCCTTGGCGGATTGATCCAGGAAAAGGATCACGGCCCTACCCTTGAAGCAGGAGCGGTCGAACCTCTTTTGCCCTTTCAGGAGTGATGTCATGACCAGCGGGGTTCCCGGATCATCGGAGGATGTCAGTCCCGCAACGTAGGCGAAGGCGCATTCCCCCCGGGCCAGGGTGTTGGCATCGGTCGTGAAAATATCATCCGGCTTTTTTCGGGAAGCCGGGGTGCGGGCCCAGAAAGGTTTCTCGCTCTTGAGCCCCGCGACGATGAGTTGCCGGAAGAGCATGTTCGAGCTGCTGTCGTCCAGGGTCAGCTTGGTTCCGGTCTGCGCTTTCACCGCGGCGATGGTGCTCCGGTCGGGGAAGCGGCCGTATTCGGCATCGAACTCCAGGAGCCCGAGGCCGATCTGGCGGAGGTTGTTGAGGGCTTCGGTGCGGTCACTGGCCTTGGTAGTATGTCTGAAAACGAGAGGATACACGACCATGACCAGCACGAGGATCGAGAGGCCGCCCAGCAAGCAGATCAGCGTCATCCAATCCTTCGACCTTGTCGCCTCCTCTCCCGGTGGAGGGGCAGGGGCGTCCGGCGGCGGCTGTTCGAGGGGGTCTGGCATGGATGGCGGATGCGGATGAAAAAGCCGCTCTCCAGATTACACGGCATGCCAGCGGCCGGAAGCACTTCATCCTCCCTTTGCGAATTCTTCATCCGCGGCGAGGGTGGCGGACCATGCCATTCCGGATTCAGGCCGAGCTTCACTATCAGGTGCTCCAGCGGAGCACGGTCCTGCTGAATATCCATGCCCTCTCCACCGCCAATCAATCCCTGCGGGACGAGTCGCTGGAGATCACCCCCGGCGTGAAGTGGGAGGAATTCCCGCTGGAGACGCGAGAGAACCGCTACATCCGCCTGGATACGGAAAAAGCCACACAGCTCGATATCGCCTACCGCTGCACGGCGGAGACGAAATATGCCATGATCGGCCACCGGGAGATCCGGGACGTGCCGGTGGCGGAGCTCCGCCGCTCGGCGATCCCCTACCTTTTCCCCAGCCGCTATTGCCAGTCGGACCGGCTCGGACGCTTCGCGTGGAAGGAGTTCGGCGGGATCGGCCACCCTTACGATCAAGTCGTGGCCATCGCCGACTGGATTTTCGAGAATATCGATTACATCGCGGGTACCACGGACGCGGAGACCTCCGCCTTCGATACCCTGACGCAGCGCGCCGGGGTCTGCCGGGATTTCGCCCACCTCGGCATCGCCCTCTGCCGGGCGCTGTCCATCCCGGCGCGCTACTTCACCGGTTACGCCTGCCACATGCAGCCGCCGGATTTCCACGCCTGCTTCGAGGCCTGCATCGGAAACCGCTGGTTCATCTTCGATCCCACCCGGTTGGCCGCCTTGAACGGTCTGGTGCGGATCGCCACCGGGCGGGATGCCGCGGATGCCGCGGTGGCCACCATCTTCGGCCGCATGCAGATGACCGGGATCGCGGTCTCCTGTGTTTCGGATGACTTTACCCCGCTCGGCCCGGCGGATCTGGCGGGGCAGGCGATCCTGATCGAGCCCTGATTGCCATGGAAGAGAGCCACCTGCTCCGGATCCACCACCGCACCCGCTATCACTACGCGGAGCCGGTGACCTTCCAGTCGCACCGCCTGGTCGTACGTCCGCGGGAGGGGCACGACCTGCGGGTGGAGAGCTTGCTGCTCGGCATCTCCCCCGCGGCGGACGTGGTATGGACGCGCGATATCTTCGGGAATTCCATCGCACACGCCCATTTCCGCGAGCCGGGGATGGAACTCGATTTCGAGGTGGATGTCACCGTGCGGCGTTTCTTCGATCCCGCCGCGCCGCCTCACCCGGCCCAGAGCCCGAGCCCCTATCCGCTGGAGTACGATACCCTGGAGCACGGCATCGTGACGGGGTACCTGACACCTGTGTACGGGGAAGAGACGGCGGCGGTGAAGGAATGGATCCACGGCCTGCCGAATCCGGACGAATTTCCCAGTGCGGAGGCCTTCGTGGTCCGGCTGGCGGAGATCATCCATGAAAAAACCGGCTACCGGCGGCGGGAGGAAAAAGGCGTGCAGACGCCCGCCACGACCCTCTCCCTCGGCAGCGGCTCCTGCCGGGACGTGGCCACCCTGATGATGGAAGTCCTGCGGCATCTCGGCATCGCCGCCCGTTTCGCCAGCGGCTACCTGGATTGCGAGGCCACCCGCGCCGCCCGCGGCTCCACCCATGCCTGGACGGAGGCCTATTTCCCGCAGCTCGGCTGGCGCGGCTTCGACCCCACCACCGGAAAACGCTGCACCCACCGGCACATCGTCACCGGCACCAGCCACCATCCGCGCGGGGTCATGCCGGTTTCCGGCCGCTATTTCGGTCCGGCGGGAGCTTTCCAGAAGATGGAGGTGAAGGTGGAGTTTTCGACTCCGGCGGGATGAGGGATTGGCAAGTGCCGCCGCTTCGGGCAGACATTTCGGAAAGATGGACAATCCCTACGCCCCTCCCGCCATGCCCCCGGTCCTGCCGAGCGATGATATCGCCCGCGCGCTCGAGGGCCTGCAGTACCCGCTGCGCCTTTCCTTCAAGATCCTGGCCCTGGCCAGCCAGGCCACGGTGACGGATGCCAACGGCCGCACCGTCCTCTATACCAAGCAAAAGCTGCTGAAATTCAGGGAGCACGTGGAGATCTTCACGGATGCCACCCGCAGCACCCGCCTGGCGGACATCCGGGCGAACAAGGTGATCGATTGGTCCGCCCGCTATTTTTCCACGGATGCCTCCGGCCGGGAGATCGGCAGCGTCGGCCGCCGCGGCTGGCGTTCCCTCTGGCGGGCGCATTACGAAGCCTTCAACCCCGGCGACAACACCCCCGATTTCAGCATCCGCGAGGAGAACGCGGGGGCGAAGGTGGCGGACGCCTTCCTGGGCGAAATCCCGATCATCGGGATGTTCAGCGGCTACTTCTTCCACCCGCGCTATCTGGCAACCCGCAGCGACGGCACGCCGGCGATGCGGCTGACGAAGGAGGCGGCCTTTTTCGAGGGGCGCTTCCGGATCGACAAGCTGGGGGAACTCAGCCCGCGGGAGGAAATGAACCTTTTCCTTTCCTTCCTGATGCTCGTGCTGCTGGAGCGGCGCCGGGGGTAGGGAGAGCGGGTTTCCAACCCGCCGTGCGCAGGAAGGCGCCCGTTCATTCCGGCCACTTCAGGTCCGGCGCGATGCCGCCCCAGAGTGCGGGGTCGAAGAGAGTGCGTCCTCCGCCGATCATGACGTGGCCGCGATCATTGATGGTTTCCGCTTTGGCGGATTGGTCCAGGCGGAGGATCACGGCCTTTTCGTTGAGAACCGTGGCAGTGGAGAATCTGCGCGTGCCCGGGATCATCGGGGTCATCACGACGGGTACCTGGGGGGTGTCGCTGGAGCGGAGGCCGGCCACATAGGAGAAAGCACATTCCCCTTTGGCCAAGACGGTGGCGTCGGAGTGGAAAACGTCGTCAGGGCGCTTGGCACCGGGGATATTCGCGTAGAAAGGTTTCTCCGATTTGAGGACTGTGGCTAGAAGCTGGCGGAAGAGTTGGTTGGAGCTTCCCGTGCCGAGGGTGAGGGGGGTGGAAGTCTTCCGTTGCACCTCGGGAATGGTGGAAGCGTCCGGGAAACGTCCGTAGTCCAACTCGAACTCGAAAAGCGCCAGGCCGATCTGGCGGACGTTGTTGAGAGCAAGGGTCCGGTCGGTGGCCTTTTTGGACCGCAGGACGAGCGGAGCCCCGGCAAAGAGCAGCACCAGCCCCAGGATCGAAAGCCCGCCTGTCATGCAGATCGCCCGCATCTTCTCCCGCGACTTGCGCGCCGCCGGGCCGGGGGGAGGTGCAGGGACGTCGGGCGGCGGCTGGACGGGTAGTTCCACGGCCGGAGGATATCGCCCGGCAAGCGATGGAACAAGCAGGGGTTGTTGAAATTAAAGATATATAAACTATTGGTTTTTAGAAAATTGCTTTGAAACTCCTGCTTGTCGGGAAGCCTTGCGATACTCCAGTATCGTGGGAGCGGAGGCGGATCACCCGAACCTCTCCCGTCCCGCGCTGTCCCACACATGAACAAGCTGGTTGCCCTGCTTGCCGCCCTATCCCTGGCGGCAATGGTGCTCTCGATCGCGAAAGGAGGGCTGAAAGCCTCGGATTCCCCGCCGGAGCCTCCTTCCTCAGACGAATAAAGTCCGATTTTGGGGTTTCTCAAAACCCGGTCCGGGGGCTCCCGGAAAATTTTTCCGGGGAAATTCGCGATTTCCGGGAACAAATTGTGCCTTGCTTGGTTCTCAGTGCAGGGTATTTCAACCACCGATCAACCCGAACCCACCATACATTCCATGAAACTACTGCTCAGCTCCATGTTCGCCGCCCTCCTCTGTAGCCCGCTGGCTTTCGCCGATTGCGATAAGTGCAAGGACAAGGAGAAGAAGGAAGAAACCACTCTGGCCGGCAAGTGCAAGGACGGCGACTGCGACAAGGACGAAGATCCCGCCCTGGCCGGCAAGTGCAAGGACGGCGACTGCGACAAGGACGAAGACCCCGCCCTGGCCGGCAAGTGCAAGGACGGCGACTGCGACAAGGACGAAGACCCCG
>CBFGVD010000189.1:0-6743 GCA_965651965.1 uncultured Verrucomicrobiaceae bacterium
GGAGATCTTTCCTTCGGAGTAACCGGGATGCCCCCTACGGCCGAAGCAATGTCCCCGGAAGTGGGCGTCCGGCGAAACAGGCGCGGCGGCGACCCCGGGGAGGTAGTCCGCCCGGTCCCCGGGCGGATGGAGCGGTTCCGAGGGGGGCGGAGCAGACCTTTTCCAAACCGCCTTCCCACGAACGCGCTTACGATCCCTGTGGGGTACTGCCTTCTTAGCGCTTCCGCATCACCGTCCGCGGTCTTGCGTCTTGTGTCTCGAAGTCTTCCGTCTCTTCCCTAAGACAAGGCCAGCGGCCCGCCCTGCCCGAATTCCTTGTGGCCGAAGCTCGGCAGATGATGGCCGAAGGCGTGGGCGATGGAGAGCCAGAGCCGGTTGTGCGGCACGTTGTCGAATTGCATGGCCTGCCCGGTCTTGAAGCCGAGCCCGCCGCCGACGAGGACGAAGGGAATGTTGTCCAGCGAGTGGCTGTTGCCTTTTCCCAGTTCGTTGGTCCACACGATGGTCGTGTTGTCCAGCATCGTGCCCTGGCCCCCGGGCTCGGGGATGGCATCCAGCTTGCGGGCCAGGGCGGCGATCTCCCCGCAGAGCCAGGTGTTGATTTTCACCAGCTTTTCCTGCGCGTCGGCATTGCCGTCCGGCTCGTGGGAGAGGTGGTGGTGGTCCTCGTGGATGTCCAGCCAGCGCATGCGGGCCTGGCCCACGCTGTTCGTGTATTGCAGGGAGGCCACGCGGGCCATGCCGTTGGCGAAGGCGTTTAGCAGCAGGTCCGCCTGCATGCCGCTGATCTTCGGGATGCCGTCGTTGTCCAGCGCCACGCCCTGTTCCAGCGCGGGCGGGGGAAAGACCAGGTTCACCGTATTCGCGCTCTGGAGGTCCCGCTCCATCTCGCGGACGAAGGTCTCGTGCTTTTCCAGCAACTCCCGTTCCTGGCGGTCGATTTTCGAGGCGATGGCGCGCAGGTCCTCGCGCACTTCATCGAGCACGCTGCCCAGGTTTTCGCGGTCCTTCGCCTGGCCGTAGAGCTTGTCGAAAAGCGAGTAGGGATCGCTGTTCGGGGCCATCGGCTGGTTCGCTCCGGCGTAGGACTCGCGGGTCCAGGGGTCCGCGCGGTTCGGCACGGCCACGCCCAGCTCCAGCGAGCCGAAGCGCGTCGCCGTCTCCGGCCGGGCTTGCAGGAAATTGCGGATCTCCTGGTCGATGGAGATATTCCGCGCCCAGCCGGCCGGCTTGTCGCTGCCGCCCTGGATGTTGCCCGGCAGCAGTTCGTCCGCGGTGAGCAGGCAGCTCATGCCGCGCATGTGGCCGTCGCCGTCGCCGCGGATCTTGTTGCACACGCCCTTCAGGGTCATCAGGCGGCTTTTGTAGGGTTCCAGCGGCGCGAGGATGCGCTTGAGCTTGAAGTCCGGCCCCGTTTCATCCGGCCAGAATTCCGGCGGGATGGTGCCGTTCGGCGTGAAGACGAAGATGATCCGCTGCATCTTCGCGCCCGCCGCGGCCTCCCGCGCCAGGGAGGGCAGCGCGGGCAGGAATGGCAGGGCCGCGGCGGAAAGGCCGAGACGGCGGAGGAAATCGCGGCGGGTGGAGACATTCATCGGCTTGCTTGGTCGGGTTGGTGCGCCCCGTGCAGGGCGGCGAGGCTGTGCATTTCGACAAGGAGCTTCCGGACATGGTGGCCGGAAGCGGTGAAGGCGGCATCCAGCCGGGCCAGGGTATCGTGGCCGTAGGCATTCGGATTCTGCTTCACCCCGTATTGGAAAAGCTGGCGGATGAAGCCGCGGCGGGCGGCCTGAGATCCCACCGCATAGGCGGCCACGTCCCGCGGGCCGCGCAGGCGCAGGACCTCGCCCTCCCGGGTGGGGAAGTCGGACTCGGTGTCGATCGGGCGGTCCTTCTCCGTGGTGCGGAAGCGCCCCACGGCATCGTAGTTCTCCAGCGAGAAGCCGAGCGGGTTGATCGTCTCGTGGCAGGTCATGCAGTTCGAGTTGCGGGTCATTTCCGCGACCTTCTCGCGCATGGTCATCTTCGGGTCGAAGCGGTGGTCCTCGAAGGCGATGGCCTCCGGCGGCGGCTTGAGAAAAGCGCCGAGCACGTTCCGGGTGAGGAAGACGCCGCGGTGGATCGGGGAAGTGGCGTCGTGGTGCGCCAGCCGGGCCATCAGGTAGGGGTGGGTCAGCACCCCCGCGCGCTGCGCCGGATCGAATTTCACCGGCTGGAAGCCGCCGCCCTCCGGCACCGGCGCGCCGTAGAATTCCGCCAGACGCTTGTTGAACAATACGTAATCCGCCTCCAGCAGCTCGCGGTAGTCGGATTTCTCGCCCCAGACCACTCCGTCCACGAAAAGCTCCAGCGAGCGCCGCAGGTCCGCCACCAGCGCGGCATCGAAGCCCGGGTAGTCCTCCGCATCCTTCCGCAGGTCCGCCTCGGCATCGAGCTTCAGCCAGCGTTGGAAGAATTCGCCGGCCTTCGCCTTCGTCCGCGGGTCGGCCAGCATCCGCTGCGCCTGGGCGCGGACCTGTTCCGGCGTGCGGAGCTGCCCGGCCCGCGCGGCTTCCGCGAGCGCCTGGTCCGGCAGGGAGTCCCAGAGCCCCAGCGCCAGGCGGGAGGCCACCGCATGGTCGTCCTTCTCCCGCCCCAGCTCCGGGTAAAGGAAGCGGGGGGAAGTGAGCACCAGCATCACCGCCCGTTTCACCGCCTGCTCCGCGGCGATGCCTTCGCCGAAGGCCCGGTCCACGTAGAGCTGCCGCAGTTCCGGAGCGAGCGGACGGCGGAAGGCGCGCTCCGCGAAGAGGGCGGTGAAATCCTTCAGCCGCTGCATGCGGTCCGGCGCGTCTTCCGGCACGCCGCTCAGGCGCGGCAGGCGGGCCACCACTTGGTTCGCGGCCTCGATGGCCGCGGCGGTGCTCGCCTCGTGCCAGGCCTTGGAGACTTCCGTTCCGCGCTCGTAGCCCTCGCTGGCGTCATCCGGAGGGAAGGCGGTGGAGATCACGGCGACATGGGCCGCAGGGGCGGGGGAGAGGTAGGGCGCGGCCAGCACCGCCCAATCCGCCCGCGGCTGCTTCCACTCCAGCTTCACCATGCCGCGCTTTTCCTGGAATTTGAAGTAATCCAGCCGGAAGGGATAGCTGCGCCCGCCCAGCAGGAAGAGGCGCGCCGTCTTGACCCGCACTTCCGCCCCGGAGCTGACCCACTCGTCGATCAGCGCGGTCTGCCGTTTCGCGCTGCTGTCATCCCGGAAATTGCCGTCGCCGTCCTGCTGGTCGCCGTTCACGTAGAGGCGCGCGCCGTTCGGCGTGCTGAGGCGGAATTCATACCATCCGGTGGCCGGAGCGAGCAGCGAGCCGTCCCATGCGATGGAGAACTGGTCCGGGGTGATGCCCTCGGCGGGCGGGCCTTCGCCGAAGTCGAAGTCCAGGTGCCGGTCCTCGCGGTCCAGCGCCTTGCGGGCCTTCTTGTTCATCCCGTCGGATTGGAAATATTGCGCTTTCAGCCCGCGGCCCTCGCCGGGCGGGGTGGCCTTGCCGAAGCTGCCGAGCAGATCCGCGACCGATTCCCGGTACTGGCGGTTGGTCAGGCGCGCGGCGGCCTTCTCCGGCGGCGAGCCGCTTTTCGCGCGCGCTTCCGGCGAGTAAAAGGCACCCATGATGTATTCCGCCACGCGGCGGGACTGCTCCGCATCGAGCAGGTCCGGATCGTCCTCCGGCATCCGCTTGTCGATGTAGCGGGCCAGGGATTCCAGCGAGCGTTCGCCGTGCAGCGGCTCGTCGCACTTGTCTTCCACCCCTTCGCCGTTCTCCCCGTGGCAGGAGGCGCAGTGCTGCGCGTAGATCGCATCACCCGCCTGCGGGACCTCCATGGCGGGCAAAACGCCCGTCACGCCGGCCGCCAGGAACAAAGGGATGCATCTCATGGCTCCGCGCGGATACGCGGGTACCCGCGGAAACCTATCCGATCCGTGGCGGCGGATCCGCCTGCCGCCCGCGGAGGGGCCGAGTCCGGGGAAATTTCGGGTTTCCGAAATGATCCCGATGCGGTTGAATGCGGCCACCTTGATCCAGATTTTCCCTTCCCTGGCCCATCCCCTCTGGTTCCTGCCCGCATTTCTCATCGGCGCGTGCATCGGGTCATTCCTGAACGTGGTGATCTACCGGGTGCCGCTGGGGCTTTCCGTGAACGAGCCGAAGCGTTCCTTTTGCCCGAAGTGCAAGGCGGCGATCCCGATGAGGCTGAACATCCCGCTGCTGAGCTGGTTGTGGCTGCGGGGGAAATGCGCGAATTGCAAGGCACCGATCTCGTTCCGCTATTTCGCGGTGGAACTGCTCACGGCGCTGCTCTTCGCGGCGATCTGGGGGTTCCTCCGCGTTTCCCTGCCGCTGGGGGATTTCCTGGTCCCGGAACTGGCGCTGGTGCTCCCCCTGTGGCTGATGATCGCGCTCTTCGTGGCCATCACCTTCATCGATGCCGAGCACATGGTGATCCCGCTGGCCTTCACCACCGCGCTTTCCGTCGCGGGGCTGGCGGCGGCGGCGCTGTGGCCGAAACTGCCGGACCTGGCCGGCTGGGCATCCGGCGATCCCTTGCTCGCGCAGGGGCTGAAGCAATCCGTGCTCGGCTGGATCATCGGCTTCTGCGGGCTGTGGGTGGTGGTGCGGCTGGGAAAACTCGCCTTTGGAAAGAAGAAGATGGAATTCCCCGCGCCGGTAGAATGGCGCTTGATCGAGCCGGACAACGAGGAAGACCCGATCTGGTTCGAGATGGACGGGGAGCGCACCGGCTGGTGGGATATCTTCTTCCGCAAGACCGACCGCCTGATCGTGGAAACCACGGAATTGCGCCTGGACGGCGGGGAGGTGGAGCCGGGCATGCTGGTGATCCGGGAAAACGAGGTGGAACTGCCGGACGGCAGGATCGTGGCGATCGAGGAAATCAAGGCGCTGGATGGCAGGGCGGCCCGCGCCGTGATCCCGCGGGAAGCGATGGGAATGGGGGACGTGCACCTGCTGGGTACCATCGGCGCGTTCTTCGGGTGGACGGGGGTGTTCTTCAGCCTCTTTTCCGCCTCCCTCTATGCCATCGTGGCAGCGGTGCTCGGGCGGGTGGGGTTCGGCATGCGGCTGCCCTTCGGCCCTTTCCTGATCCTCGGCGCGCTGACCTGGATGTTCGGCGGGTGGAAGCTGGCGCAGTGGTACTTCGAAGGCTTGGCGGGGGCGATGTAGCCGCAAATCCTTGCGGAAGGCTCCCGCCGTGGCGATCCTTCGCGCGCCATGCGCCGTTTGCTCCGCCCCTTGCTGATTTTCCTCCTTCTCGCCGCCGCCTTCGGCTGGTGGTGGTCGCAACCGGAGCGGGTGGTCGCCCGTCGGGTCGCGGGGCTTTTCAAAGCGGCGAACGTGGAGGCGGACGACAGCAATATCACCCGCGGGACGCGCGGTTCGGCCATCGAGGGTTACCTGGCACCGCGGGTCACCTTCCAGGGCCCGGAGGGTCCGACGGAGGAAATCGGCGGCTCCCGCAGGCGGCAGGACATCGTTTCGATGTATACGGCGCTGGCGAGATTCGCCCGAAGCGCCTCGATCCGGGATCTGGAGATCCAATCCGTGGCGGTGCAGGGGGACGAGGCCGCGGTGGCGGCCACGGTGGACGCGGTGATCGAGCTTCCGAACGCGGAGCGCCCGGTGGACGGCATCCAGCA
Source organism: uncultured Verrucomicrobiaceae bacterium (assembly GCA_965651965.1). Lineage (GTDB taxonomy): Bacteria > Verrucomicrobiota > Verrucomicrobiia > Verrucomicrobiales > Akkermansiaceae > Haloferula. The sequence goes on from CBFGVD010000189.1 coordinate 5,690, forward strand.
TCTGGACCTGCGCTGGCGCAAGATCGAGGGCAAGTGGCTGCTGGAAACGGCGAAATGGCGGGAGACCGGGCGTTGAGCCGCGGTGGCGGCTTGTCCTTGCCTTTTTCCTGAAAATTCGCCGAGATTCTGCTTGGCAAGAGCCTCAGGCTCCTTCAGTTTCCCTGCCCACCCGCCAACCGGCGGGCGATCTTTCCGAACGAATTCACGCACACATGGCCGTCGCTCTCCGCCTCAACCGCCAGGGAACCAAAGACCGTCCCTACTACAAGATCGTAGCCGTCGACAGCCGCAAGCGCCGCGACGGTCGCTACATCGAGCAGGTCGGCACGTACGACCCCCTCAAGGAAGGTACGAATTTCACCGTGGATCTCGAAAAGGCCGAAAAATGGATCGGCGTGGGTGCCCAGGTCTCCGAGACCGTGAACAGCATCATCCGCAAGGCCCGCACCGCCGCGGCCAAGGCCTAGCCGGCCCGAGCACTGGATTTTCCCGGCCGCACCTCTCCGCAGGTGCGGCTTTTTCGTGCCCCTGTCCCGCCTCTCTTCCGCCCATAGCCATGGATTACACCGCCTTGATCGAGCAGCGCCGCCGCCGTGCGGGGGAGATCGACGACATGATCTCGGACGCAGGCTTTTTCGGCGATCCGAAGCGGGCCTCCGAGGTGATGCGGGAGCACCGCCGGATCAAGGAAACGCTGGCCTTGTGGGACCGGCTCGGGGAGGCGCGGCGGCAGCTCGAGGAAAACGAGGATCTGGCCAAGGGCGAGGATGCGGAGCTGGCGGAGATCGCCCGCGAGGAGATCCCCGCCCTGCAAGGGGAGATCGCCCGGCTTTCGGAGGAGGTCCAGTACGCCCTCCTGCCCGCGGATCCGGATGAGGACCGAGACGCGATCGTGGAAATCCGCGCCGGGGCGGGCGGGGACGAGGCCTCGCTTTTCGCCGCCGAGCTGCTGCGGCTCTACCAGCGCCATGCGGACGCCAGGGGCTGGAAGACGGAGCACCTGAGCAGCAGCCCTTCCGAAGTGGGCGGCTTCAAGGAAGTCTTCCTCCGCGTG
>CBFGVD010000190.1:0-6734 GCA_965651965.1 uncultured Verrucomicrobiaceae bacterium
AACAACGTCACGGTTATCGCCGGCAACCTCGCGGGCACGGGCGGGGTGGCCATCGCCTCCAATGGCAGCCTGGCGGCCAGCGGCGGGTCCAGCACCGGCAGGCTCGATTTGACCGGGGACAACAGCGGGCTCTCCGGCGGCATCGCCATCAGCTCCGGCCTGGTTTCCTTCGGCAGCCAGAATTCCGCCGGGACGAACGCGATCTCACTGAGCAACGGCGGGGGCCTGGTGCATCATTCCGCGACCGCGCTCAGCCTGTCCAATGCCTTCGATCTCGGCACGGGCGGCGGCACGATCCGCGTGTGGGGCGGCCGTTCGCTCACCCTCACCGGCCTGATTTCCGGGACCGGCGGGCTGAACAAGACGGACAGCGGCACGCTGACCTTGAGCGGCACGGCGAACAATACCTTCGCCGGCGATTTCAACGTGCAGAGCGGGACCGTGGGCATCGGCACGAATTTCCAGGCCACCGGGACCGGAGCCCTCTCCGTCACGGGCGGTGCGACGCTGAACAGCTTCGCCATTTCCAACGGCGGCACGATCAGCTACGGCAACAGTTCCATTTCCATCGATGGCGGGACCTGGAATTTCGGCGGAAGCAGCAGCGGAACCGTCACCCAAACCTACAACTTCGCCGGAGAGCTCGGCTCGACGGTCGCCACCGACCCGCTGACCGCGATCCAGGTGAGCGACTCGACGCTGTCCTTCTCGTCCACCAACGCGACGACGAAGGCATTCAACGGGCGCTTGAACTTCACGGGGGATAACACGGTCAACCGCAGTTCCTCGAACTTCACCCACAACCTCAACTTCAACCGGGCGATCTACGGCAGCGGCACGCTGACCTTCAACTGGTCCGGGAACGCTTCCGGGCGTAACGTCAATATCAGCGGCACCGGCAACGGCTACACCGGCGCGGTAATCCTGAACAATTCCACCGGCGCGCCGTCCTTCAACGTGAACCAGGCGCTGGGAGCCTCTTCCTACGAGGTGCGGAACGGCTGGAACCTGGTGAACCAGATCGCCGGAGGGCTGGACGGCGCGGATTCCATCACCCTGGTGAACACGGCGTCCCAGCTCACGCTGAACCAGGCGCTGAACAATGCTTCCATGGCGCTGACCCTCGACGCGGGGACCGTGACCGTCGGCAATGCCGCTTCCAGCATCGGGAATCTCTCCGGTGCCGCCGGGGTGATCCGGGGCAACGGGGCTTCCTCCTCGCTGACGGTAAACCAGAGCGTGGACGGGGTATTCGCAGGCAGCCTGACGCAGACGTCCGGAAACAGCCTCGCTTTCACGAAGAACGGCAGCGGGAAGCTCACCCTCGCCGGTGCCAGCGACCACACCGGGCCGACCACGGTGAATGCGGGCACGCTGGACATCGGCACCGGAGGAAACATCGCGACAAGTACGACGTTCATCGGACCGGACGCCGCCTTGACCGGGACGGGCGGCATCGGCGGCAGCACCACCATCGAGGGAATCCACTCGCCGGGGAACAGCCCGGGCATCCAGACCTTCGGCGGCGGCCTGGCATACGGAAGCACGGCCACGCTCGTCTGGGAGCTGACCGGCAATACCGATAGCGGCAGGGGCACGGATTTCGACGGCGTGAACATCACCGCCGGCGAGTTCAGCCTCGCGCCGGGAGCCGCCCTGGACATCGTCCTCTCGGGAGCCGTCGATTTCTCGGATATCTTTTGGTCGAATTTGAGGGAATGGCTGGTGGTCGACCTGTCTCTTGGCGCGAATGCTGCTGATGCGAATGCCTTCGCGCTCGGCGACATCACCCTCGGGGGTGATGCGTTCGATCCTACCACTTACGGGGATTTCGGAGTGATCCGGAAGCCGGGATCGAATCCGGACGATTCGGTGTACCTCACCTGGACACCTGTCCCCGAGCCCTCCGCCGCGTTCCTCGGCGCGGCGGGGATCCTGATTTTGCTGCGCCGCCGCGCGCGCTGACTTTTCGGGGTAAAAACGAGGTCCCGGCCGCTAGGCCGGACAGCCCGGTGCCCGCAGGCTTTTGCGGGTGCCGGGCCAGGAACTTTCGTATGAAATCACCGGTAGTTAAAAGGAATTCGTCTGGAAGGCGGGACCGCGGTTTCGCCTTGGTCGTCGCGCTGGGGCTTTTCGTGCTCCTCGCGGCGCTTTCGGTGGGGTTGCTGTCGCTCTCCACCATCACGCTGCGGGCGGGCTCCCGCAGCGAGGACATGCATCTGGCGCGTGCGAATGCCCGCATGGCGCTGGAAATGGCGATCGGCAGGCTGCAGATGCTGGCCGGGCCGGACATGCGGGCCACCGCTCCGGCCGCGCAACTGGAGCGGACCCCGGCGGCGGGCGGTCCCGTGGCTTCGGATGAAGTGGCTCAGCCGCATTGGACGGGCGTGTGGCCCACCACGGTGGAAAAAGCCGGCGAGTCGGCCTTCATCGTGGGCCGGCACGGGAAGTCTCCCGGTTCGGACCGCTCGAACTACCTCATGGATTTGCGGAATGCTTCCACCGACGATTGGGGCGAGGGGGATTTCGATTCCGTGAGGAAGGAGTTCGACCGCAAGGGGCGGCTCGGCTGGCTGGTCTCCGCGCCGCCCGGCATGGAGCCGGATCCGGAGACCTTCGATAACGACGACAAGGAGAAGTCCCGCGTGCTGGTCGGCAGGAAATGGGAGGAAGGGGACGATGCCGATTTGAAAAAAGGCGTGGTGCGCGCCCCGCTGGTGGAGCTGGAGGAAGGGAAGGGCGCATACGTCTGGTGGGTGGGGGACGAGAGCCAGAAGGCGAACCTCGCGTTGGCATCCCCGCATGATGCGGGCGATCCGGCATCGCTCGCCGTCGCGCAGGCGGCGCAGGGCGACCTGGCGGACGAGATCCTCGCCGGCCACGGGGATCTGGTCCGGAAGCAAGGCTCGCCGCTGGAGAGCGTGCCGGATTTCGCCACGCTCGGCCTGCTGCCGATGGGCTCCAAGGCTGCGGAGGAGATGCCGAAGTTCATCCATGATTTCACGACCTCCAGCGTGGGGCTTCTGACCGATCCCCAGACCGGCGGATTCATGCAGGATCTTTCCGCTTTCCTCGCCCGGAGCGAGAAGATCACCGCTTCCACGAATTTCTCCGGCAGCACGCCCTTCCCGCGGGACAATGACATCGGCACGCCCGCACTGTCCTACGGTTCGCCCCTGGTTTACGGCACCCGGAATGCGGCCACCTCGCCGTGCTTCGCAGCGCTGAAGGCCTGGGCGGATCTCGGCGACGAGGCGGCGGGAGGCACGGTGAACATGACCCTGCCGCCGACCGCCAGCAGCCACCCCTTCCGCGGCCCCGATCTCACGAAGGTGGCGGTGCAGCCGATGCATCCGGTCATCGCGGAGTTCTCGATCGGTTTCGATTTTTCCCCCTTCTCCACCGTCCAGCAGAACCGTCCGGCGGACCGGGACGGCCTGCGATTGCACATCTACCCCCGCGTGGTGCTGTGGAATCCGTACAATGTTTCGATCAGCACGCCCTCGCTTCTGGCGGTCGTCCGTTTCGATCCGCGGGTGACGCTTTCCATCCGGGGGGAAACGATCCAGACCCCGCGCTACAAGCCGCCCTACTACGCGGGCCATAGCAGCTACCCCTACCTTCTTTCCATGGTGGTGCCGGTGGAATCCGGGAACGAGTCCATCACGCAGAATTGCCTCGGTTTCACCATCGAGCCAACGGTTTTCCCTCCCGGGCAGGCGCTGGTCTTTTCCCCGGATGTCTCGCAGGGCACCCGCGTGATCGGCGGTACGGCCACACTGTACAACCCGAAGGCCCTGAACCGGAACGTGCTCACCTCCAAGATCCCGCCGGGACAGGAGAATTTCTACGCGGAAGCCCAGATCACCGATCACTTCAAGGGCATCCCGAAGACAGGGAACAACGCCACCTACGGCTTCCAGAGCTATGCCAGCGATGTGGCGATGTGGTATGCGCTGAAGGTCCCGCCATCCTCCGGTTCCAGCGTCACCATGGCCTCCACGGGCTCCCTGCCGACGCTCCAGTACGTGATCCCCAATGCCCGCGGCACCGCCTACAAGGCCTACGAGGGCCTGCGCGACGCGATGAACACCGAGGGTCAGCCCTTCACCGAATACACCGGCGCCACGCGCCATGCCCAGAGCACCTGGCGGCAGGGGGTCCGCATCCGGCAGTTCGACGAACGATTCGAGTGGGACGTGCGCACCGCCGATCCGCAGGTCACCATCGGTGCCACGCCCTTTGCCGCGCCGTGGGCGCAATACAATCTCCGCGGCGGCCACGTGCACACCGCCTGGCTGGGTCCGAACGTGAATTACACGGACTCCAGCACCGGCTCCCCATGGGAGTGGAATCCGGGCGGAAACTACCTCACCATCCGCGGCCACCGCTCGAACGACGATATCGCCGTGCAGGGCATTCCGAATTCCTCCGGGCAATACACGCTCCCCCCCTTCGGCACCGCCAGCGATCTCGGCGCGGTCGGTTCCTTCCCCTTCTATGATGTCCCGGGCTCCGGCTCGCCGGTCGCCTCGCTCGCGAGGTTCCAGCACGCCTGCCTCTCCTACGGGAACTATCAGGCCGGCAATGCGGTCGCCTGGTCCTTCCAGGATCCGCGCAGCGAGCGCCAGGCCACGGTGGTCCGCAGCGGCCAGGGCGGGAAGGTGACCGTCAATCCGCAGGACGATTGCGCGAAGCCGAACCGCTGGTTCGTGCAGGGCCACGCGGCCCTCATCCAGCAGGGCAGCGGCCATTCGGATGACATCATGCTTTTCGACCTCCCCTTCGAGGTGAACCACCGCCTCTTCGACAATTACTTCCTCTCCACCATTCCCTATACCCGGTCGGGAGCGGATTGGGACGGCAGGGAGAAGCTGACGAATGCCCGCATGCGGCTGCTCCCCGGGGTTTCGAAAAAGGAGCTGGAAGACGTGCTCGGGGATTCCACCCGTGCTTTCCACCGCACGGCAGCGCTGCTGGGAAACCACGGGGCCTTCAATGTGAATTCGACCTCCGTGGAGGCCTGGGTCGCCCACCTTTCCGCCCTGCGCGGACTGTCCCGCAAGACCTTGGAAGGTTCTTCCGGCAACGGCTCGCCGTATTCCCGCTTCGACGTGCCGCCCGCCAGCTCGCCCGCCGCCGCGGGGAATTGGCAGGATCCCGCCGCCTGGTCCTCCTCGCGCGAGCTTTCGGACGGCGAGATCCGCACCCTGGCGGAGGCCATCGTGGAGGAGGTGAAGATCCGCGGACCCTTCCTTTCGCTCTCGGATTTCGTGAACCGCCGTCTGGTCGATCCTCCGGCGAACGCGAAGACGGGCACCAGCGAAAGGCCGGAAGATTACTCGCTGGAGGCCACGGGCCGGTGCGGCGCGCTCGATGCCGCGATCCACCGTGCCGGCCTGAATGCCGGGCTGGAAGACGAGGGTTCCGGCGGCACCCGCGAGCGCCTGGCTGCCTCTGAATTCCCGTTGACCGGCGACGACCTGGCGAAGGGCTACCTCCCCGCCGGGGCGAATCCCCGCTTCCGCACGATCGGGCTGCCGGGTTACTTCACGCAGGGGGATCTCCTCACCTCGCTGGCTCCCACCTTGACGGCCCGCGGGGATACTTTCCGCATCCGCGCCTACGGGGAAGCCCGGGACAAGGACAAGAACATCGTCGCCCGCGCCTGGTGCGAAGCGATCGTCCAGCGGACGCCGGACTATCTGGATGCCTCGAACGAAGCCGCGTTGCGGCCCTATGTCCACGCTTCCACGAACGCCTCGCTGCCCTTCCTGAAAAACAACGACAAGCTGGCGGAGGCCAACCGGCGCTTCGGCAGGCGTTTCGAGGTCGCATCCTTCCGCTGGCTCCACTCCGACGAAGTCTGATCCATGAATCTCCGTTCGATCATCCTGCCGCTGCTTTCGGCCGCCGCCTTGCAGGCCCGGACTCCGCCTGAGCAGGCGGTATCCCTGGTTGCCATCGGCAGCATCCCGCGCAGCGTGGTGAAATGGCATGCGGACGGCCGGAACGAGTATGTCCTGGCCGAACCCAAGGCCCTCCCTCCCGCGAATCTTTTCGTCCGCACCGGCACGGAGGAGGGGGCGAAGTTCGAACCGCTCACCCTCACCTTGAATATCCCCTCGAAAGCGGTGCCCGCCCCGGCGGCAGGCCTCCCGGTGTATCAAGGTGCCGCAGGCGCCTCTCCCGGGGCGGAGGCGGCTCCCCTGCTGGTCGTGCCCGTGCTAGCGGGTGCTTCCCGCCAGCTCGCGATGATGTACCGGAAAGATCCCGGCGGCGATTGGAGCAAGCCGGAGTATTTCCCGGTGAACCTGGGGGACCCGCGTTTTCCCCCCGGTTCGGTGGCCTTCATCAATCTTTCCGGCGATCCGGTCCGGGTGGAACTGCCGCAGACCAAGGCCGCGATGAGCCTGGGACACCGCAAGTTCGTCTCGGCGAAGGCTCCCGCCGGGGACACCGCCTTGAATTACCGCATCAGCGCGCCAGGCCCGGGGAAGAAGCTGCAGCCCGTCGCCTTCACCGGGCTCCGGGCGAATGCGGGCCAGCGCCAGGTGGTGGCGATCTACCGCTCGAATGACAAGAAGACCGTCTGTTCGAGTTTCGCCCTTCCGGACGAATGATCCAACCGATGCACCGCCCCGCTTTCTTCGCCACGGCCGGATAAGGCAAGGTGCGCCGCGCGTCATTCGCGCACGCGCTCCACGTGCGCGCCGAGCGCGAGCAGCTTTTCG
>CBFGVD010000191.1:0-6726 GCA_965651965.1 uncultured Verrucomicrobiaceae bacterium
GGAACGGATGTGGTTCCTCCACGCGCTGGAGCCTCAAAGCACCGCCTACCATGTATTCGGCGCGCTCGAGCTGGAGGGGCCCCTCGATTTGCCCGCCTTGGAAAAAGCCCAAGCGCGGGTTCTGGAGCACCACGCCATCCTGCGGAGCCGCCACGCCGCGGAGGCCGGCAGACCGCGCGTGTGGATCGATCCCTCCCCCCCACCCCCGCTCGGCAGGGCGATCGCCACCGGCAGGGAGGAGCTCGATGCCATGCTGAAGGACTTCGCCCTCCTGCCTTTCGATCTCGAGCACGCCCCGCCCTTCCGGACCCTCCTTCTTGAGTCCGGGCGGGACCGGCACGTCCTCGCGCTCTGCGCCCATCACATCGCCGCGGACGGCTGGTCGGTCCGCGTTCTGATCCGGGATCTGGCGGCCTGCTACGCCGCCTATACCCGGGGCGTGAATCCCGCGCCGCCGCCCCCGGCCCCGGACTACCTGGACTACGCGGCCTGGCACCGTCTCCGGATCGACCGGGGGGCCGCGGACGCCCATATCGCCTACTGGAAGGAACGTCTCGCCGGACATCCGGGCGTGATGGATCTCGCCGCGGATTTTCCCCGCCCTGCCAAACCCTCCTCGCAGGGCGGTGCCGTGGACAAGGTCTTGCCGCAGGATCTCGCGGCCCGGGTCGCCGTCCTCGCCCGGGAGGCGCGCTGCACGCCCTTCATGGTCCAGCTCGCGGCCTTCATGCTGATGCTGCGCCGCCATGGCGGCGGGGACGACCAGGTGATCGCCGTGCCGGTGGCGAACCGGAACCACGCCGCGGCGGGCGATCTCGTCGGCACGCTCGTCAATACCCTGCCTTTCCGGATGGAGCTCCGTGCGGACGAAAGTTTCCTCTCCCTGTTGGAGCGGGTGCGGTCCGCCTCCTTCGCCATGCAGGCCGCGCAGGACGCACCCTTCGAGCGCATCATCGATGCGGTGCGGCCCGAGCGGGCGCGCGACCGCTCGCCTCTGGCCCAGGTGATGTTCGACCATCAGGAACTCCCTCTGGCCGAACACTGGGCGGGCGGCCTGCAATGCAGGCCTTACCTGGCCCACCGCGGCGCGGTGCAATTCGACCTCAGCCTGATCCAATTCGTTCTCAGCGACCGCCAGCAACTCGTGCTGGAGTATCGCGGCGATCTCTTCCGCCGCGAAACCGCGGCCGCCATGCTGGACCGCTACCTCGCCACGCTGGAGGCCGTCTGCGCGGATCCGGGGCAAACGGCGGGCGAGATCCACGGGCTGGCGGAATGCGACCGCGAAGCCCTGCAAGCAGCCGGCCAAGGGCCGCTCCGCCGGGATTTCCCGGGCAAGACCGCGCCGGCGCTGATTTCCGCCACCGCCGCGCGCCTGAGAAAACGCACGGCCATCGCCTGCGCGGGAGATTCCATCGACTACGCGGATCTGGACGCGCGATCCTCCGCACTCGCCCTGAGCCTCCAATCCCGCGGCGTGCGGCCCGGCGACCGGGTGGCGATCCTGCTGCGCCGCGACCTCTTCCTCCCCGTGGCGCTGCTGGCGGTATGGAAGGCCGGTGCCGCGTACGTGCCGCTGGATGCCGCGAACCCGCCGGAGCGGCTCGCCCTCATTCTGGAAGACCAGGCCCCTCTCCATATCCTCGTCTCGCCGGAGCTGGCGGAGCGCCTGCCCGCGGGCTCGGAGGCCATCGTCTTCGAGCACTCGATGGCATCCGGAAAAGGCGCGCCGCGGAATCCGCTGCCGCAGCCGGAGGAGGTGGCCTACATCATCTATACCTCCGGCTCCACCGGGAAGCCGAAGGGAGTGACGGTCTCCCACGGGGCGCTGGCGAATTTCCTTCTCTCCATGGCGGAGGAACCGGGCTTCGCCGAAGGTGAACGGCTGCTGGCGGTGACCACCGTCTCCTTCGATATCTCCGCGCTGGAAATCTTCCTCCCGCTGGTGGCCGGAGGGACGGTGGACCTGGTCCCGGGCAAGACCGCCCGCGATCCAACCGCCCTGCTGGAGCGGCTGGCCGCCACCGCCCCGGACATGATGCAAGCCACTCCCGCCACCTGGCGCATGCTGCTGGATGCGGGTTGGGAGGGTTCGCCCGGCATGAAAATCCTCTGCGGCGGCGAAGCGATGGATCTGCCCCTGGCCAAGCGCCTGCTCCGCATGAGCCGGGAGACCTGGAACATGTACGGCCCCACCGAGACCACCGTGTGGTCCACCCTCTGGCGCGTGCCTGAAGAGCCGGACCGGATCAGCATCGGCCGGCCGATCGCCAATACCGGCATCCACATCGCGGGAGCGGACGGCTCTCCCCTGCCGCCGGGAGTGCCGGGGGAACTCCTCATTTCCGGAGCCGGGCTCGCGGAAGGCTACTGGCAACGCCCCGAATTGACCGCGGAGCGCTTCATCGGGTCGCACTCCGGCACCCGCCTCTACCGGACCGGCGATCTCGCGCGCTGGCATGCGGACGGCACGCTGGAGTGTCTGGGCCGCTCGGACGGACAGGTGAAAATCCGCGGCTTCCGGGTGGAACTCGGGGAAATCGACGCCGCCCTGCTCTCCCACCTCGGCGTGGCGGAGGCGGCCGCCGTGCTGGGCACGCCGGACGGCCGTCTGGTCGCCTGGTACCGGCCTCTTTCCCCGGGGCTGGATCCCGCGGAGCTGAAGGCCCACCTGCAGGAGCGCCTGCCGGACTACATGGTCCCGGCACCCCTGCTCGCCCTCGAGCGCATGCCGCTCACCTCCAGCGGGAAGATCGACCGCAAGGCGCTTGCCGCCCGCCCCCTGCCGCGGGCGGAGGCCGGGGATGCCGCGCCACCCGGCGGCCCGCTCGAAGCGGAACTGGCGGACATCTGGGGCGAGGTGCTGGATTGCAGCGGCGTCGGCCCGGAGGATGATTTCTTCGCGCTCGGCGGTCACTCCCTGCTCGCCGCGCGGCTGGTGGCGGAGTGCTCGCGCCGCATCGGCGTGGCGGTCCCGCTCGATTGGCTGTTCGACCGGCCCACTCCCGCGGGCATGGCCCGGCAGATCCGGGAGAATTCGGCACCGGATCTGGCCGAGCCGCGGGTCATTCCCCTGAGCCCGCGGAAGAGCGGGGCGAAGACCCTTTTCTGGATCCATACCCTGGTGGATGGCGGCATGGGCCTGCTGCCCTACCGCGAGACGGCCCGCCTTCTCGAGGACGTGGCCTCCTCCCACGGCATCGCGGAAGGCACCCGCGCCTTCGCTACCATCGGGGAAATGGCACGCGCCCACGTGGAAAAGATCCTGGCCGCGCAGCCGGAGGGCCCCTACCGCCTGGCAGGCTTTTGCTTCGGCGGGAACCTGGCCGCGGAAATCGCCTGGCAGCTCGTCGAAGCGGGCCGGGAAGTGGAGCTGCTGGCATTGCTGGAAGCCTCCACACCGTGGTCGGGCACCTCCGCCGGAGCCTGGCTCCGCCCCGGGGTATGGTGGCGGGCGATGCAGCGCTTGCCTTCACGGGCGGCCAGCCTGCTTTCGCGCGATCCGGCCGGGGCCATGCGCCGCATCCGCATGAAACGCCATGCCGCCGGATCCGGCGTCTCCCGGCTCTCCAAGGCGGGCGACAGGATCATCCCGGATATCCGCGGCATCCTCGACATCGAATTGCTCGACCCCGAATCCCGGGCACGCGCCACCCGACATTGGGAAGCGCTCCACCGCCACGAACCCCGCTTGCCCCGTGTCGGCAAGCTGGTCCTGATCCGTGCGGGCGACGACGGCTGGCTGCCCCGTCCCGACCAACTCGGCTGGGAATGCCCCGTGGAGCTGGAGATCCACACCGTGCCGGGCACCCACGAGGACTTCCTGCGCAATCACTCCGCCCGGGAAGTCGCGGAGGTGATGCGGAAGATTCTCCGGGAGGCTGGCGGCGGAGCGGAATGAGAGGCGCGCGCACGCACCCCCCTTGACAAGGAAAGCGGGCTGAAAGCCCGCTTTCCTGAAACGAATCGCGGTTTCTTTCCCGCCTCAGCCGATCAGGGCCTCGTAGCCCGCGGCATCGAGCAGCGAATCGAGCTGGGCCGCGTCCTTGATCTTCAGTTTGAAGATCCAACCCTTGCCGTAGGGGTCGCTGTTCACCAGGGAAGGATCCGCCTCCACGGCGTCGTTCACTTCCACCACCTCGCCGGAGACCGGCGCGTAGATGTCGCTGGCTGCCTTCACGGATTCCACCACGGCGGTCGGATCGCCCGCATCCACGGTCTTGCCGACCGGCGGCAGCTCGACGAAAACAACATCGGTAAGTTCTTCCTGCGCGTGATCGGAGATCCCCACGGTGGCGACATCGCCTTCAAGAAGGACCCACTCGTGGGAGCTATTGTAGCGGAGATTCTGCGGAACGTTCATCGGGTGATAGGAGAGGTTATGCTTTTTGCGCGGCGGGCTTGTAAAACGGTTTCTTCACGACCTTCGCGGGGAAGCGGCGGCCGCGTACATCGACGAAAAGCTCCGTCCCCGGCTTGGCCAGCGCGGCGGGCAGGTAGGCCATGCCGATGCCCTTGCCGAGGGTGGGCGACAGCACGCCGCTGCTGAGTTCGGAGACGACCTGCCCGGCGGCATCCAGCACAGGATAGTGGGAACGAGGCGGCGCGCCCTTGCCGGTGTATTCCAAGGCGGCGAGGCGCAGGGCCGGGCCTTCCGCCTTTTGCTTCGCCAAGGTCTCCCGGCCGATGAAATCGCCCTTTTCAAGATCGACGAAAAACCCGAGTCCCGCCTCGATCGGCGTGCGCTCCGGGGACAGGTCCGAGCCGTTGAGCGGATAGCACATTTCCAGGCGCAGGCTATCCCGCGCGCCAAGGCCGCAGGGCTTGGCGCCCGCATCGATGAAGGCTTGGAACCACTTCTCCCCTTCCTCCGCCGGACAGAAGAACTCGAAGCCGTCTTCCCCCGTGTAGCCGGTACGGCAGACCACCGCCTCGCCTCCCTCCACGTCGAACCGGGCGATGCCGTTGCGCGGAGGCAGCTCCTTGCCGGGGCAGACCTTCGCGAAGGCGGCGGCCGAATCCGGGCCCTGGACCGCCATGCCCGCCCAGAGGGCGCTTTCGTTCGAAAACGCGACATCCTCCGGCTGGTGCTTCGCCATCCAGAAAAAGTCCTCCTCGATCATGGAAGCATTCACCACGAGGAAAAACTCCTCTTCCCCGGTCCGGTAAACGATGAGGTCGTCGATCACTCCGCCCTTTTCGTTCAACAGGAAGGAATACTGTCCCTGTCCGGGGGAAAGTTTCGCGACGTTGTTTGCCAGCACGCGGTTGAGCCAGGCGAGCGCCCCGGAGCCGCGGACGATGAACTGGCCCATGTGGGAAATATCGAAAATGCCGGCACCGGAACGCACCGCGCCGTGCTCGTCCAGGATCGAGGTGTACTGGACCGGCATGTTCCAGCCCGCGAAGGGCACCATGCGGGCGCCGAGACGGACATGGAGCGCTTCCAAGGGCGTGCTCTGGATCGGTGTGCTCACGGGGGGCGAGACTGTTGACGCCCCCGCGGCTTGTCAAACCGGGCTCCTTATGCGGCGGAAAATTGACCGATTCTAACGCCCGCGCCGCGGTTCGTAGGTCTTTTCCATCGTGTCCAGCGTCTCCGTCACGCGGTCCGTGCGCGGGATGCGGGGCCGGTCCTCAAGTTCTTTATTGAGGCGCATGTAGTCCTCGAACTCGCCGCTGAGATCGCGGGCCTGGGAGATCTCGATGAAATTCAGATAATCCCGCGCGCGCAGCGCCCGCCCCATGCGCACCAGGCGCTGCTCCGCGAGGTCGGCCACCCGCACGGCGAGGTCGTCATCCTCGCCCGCGGCGATGTCCCGGAGGATCTGCTGGTACTCGCGCAGGATCGGCTGGTAAGAGGGGAAACAGCGGTAGCTGAGTCGGACCAGGCGCTCCTCCGCGGGCTTCACCGCGTCGGCCCGCCCGGTTGCCTCCATGGCCAGGATCGCCTGCCAGGAATCGATGCCGCGGTTCAGGGCGTTTCCCTCCGCATCGCGGGTGTGGAATTGGAGCGCGTCGTCCAAGCCCTGCTCCGTCTCCTGGATGGAGAGAACCTCGGTGAGCTTCGGCTGGACGAGCTTGGCCAGGGTCAGCGCCCACCACTTCGCCAGGCTTTTCCGGGAGAGGTTCAATTCCGGGAAATGCTTGCGCAGCAGGACGGGCATTTCCCCGGAGAAGCGCGCGGCCTCCCCGCAGAAAGCACGGAAGCCGCCGCGGCCGTGCGGCTGCTCCAGCAGGGCCATCACCAGGGCCCCGGAAAGGGCGCGGAAGGAGAGCCTGGAAGTGGTGTCCAGTCGGGAGAGGCTTTTTTCCGAAATCTCGAACAGCTCATCCAGAGTGAAGCCCCCGCCCTGCTTGAAGACTCCTTCGTAAAGCCTGCGGTCCGCGGTGCCTTCCCGCCATTTTTTCGCTTCGATCAGGCCTTCGACCAGCCAGGGGCGGACCACCAGCACTTCATCGTAACCCCGCGGGTCGGCTTCCCGCAGCGCGCGTTCGTAGAGGAGGATGGTCAGGGCCGCACGCTCCATCTGCTCGTGATCGATCCCCCGGGCAAGCTGGATGCGGATGCCGAGGATGAAGGCGGTGCCGGTATTCGAAAGGTGGTAGGTCAGCGCCTCGCCCTCTTCTTCCTCGTCCGCCAGCACCACGTCCACCGGGATCTTGAAGTCATCCAGCTTCGTTTCCGGAGCGAGGAATTTGCCGGGGTTCACGGGCTCTTTCTCC
>CBFGVD010000192.1:0-6717 GCA_965651965.1 uncultured Verrucomicrobiaceae bacterium
ACGGCTCCGCCGGAAAATCCGCGGAAGCCTTGGCCGCTGCCGCCAAGAAAATCCCTTCCCCCGCGCCCGGGAATGTCTCCCTGCAGGTCGCGGAGGCGGACGGCAAACTGACCCTGATCCTGAATACACCGGATTCCCTGGATCTGGAGGGAGCGAAGGCCTATCCCGCCACGCCGCAGGCGATCGCCGACACGGCGGAACTGGCCTTCACCCGCAAGGACGGCGCATGGATCGCCGAAGCACCAAAAAATGAATACGCGGAGGGGGAAATCGCTCTACTCGACATCGTCTTGGACGGCGGGAAGCTCCCGGGCCCCCTGGCCGTCTCCTGGCGCGCGAAAAAGTGACCCGATTTCCGTTGGACAGCTTCCGCTGCCTTGGCAGGGTCACCGACGAACCTGAAAATCCCCTACCCACCGAAAAAGACATGAAACAACATACGTTCCTCGGCGCCGTGCTCGGTGCCATGATCTGCAGCGCCACCGCCTGGGCCGTGGAGCCCGGCGAAGCCGCCCCTGCCTTCACGGTGAAAAACACCAAGGGCGAGGATGTCTCGCTGGGCGACTACAAGGGCAAGGTGGTGGTCCTGGAATGGATCAACTACGAGTGCCCCTTCGTGAAAAAGCACTACGGCAGCGGAAACATCCCGAAGCTCCAGGAAACCTACACCGGCAAGGGCGTGGTCTGGATCTCCGTGAACTCCTCCGCCGAAGGCCAGCAGGGCTACCTCGCCGGTGCCGACCTCGCCTCCCGTTCCGGGAAGGAAGGCAACAAGGCCAGCCAGATCGTCCTCGATCCCGATGGCAAGGTCGGCAAGGCCTACGGTGCGAAGACCACCCCGCACCTCTTCGTCATCGATAAGGAAGGCAAGGTCGCCTACAACGGCGCGATCGACTCCAAGGCCACCACCGACGTGGCCGATATCGAAACCGCCGACAGCTATGTCTCCATGGCCCTGGATTCCGTCCTCGGCGGCAAGACCGTGGAGAAGGCCAAGACCCAGCCCTACGGCTGCGGCGTGAAATACGCCAAGTAAACAGCCTGCGCTCAAGGCCGCGAAGCTCGAAAGCCTCCGGGAAACCGGGGGCTTTCGTTTTGCGTAGGGGGACGCCTGCGGCAGTCCGGCGGGGGGGACACGAAGGCGGAATCCCGCGGGGAAGCTGCCCGGGAGCGCGGACTGCAGTACGCTTGAAAAGTACGGCGCACCAAGGGCGACGGAGGGTGGAAGGGGAATCCTCCGTGGCTCCTGCGGACTGAAGTCCGCGCTCCCATCGGTCCACGAAAAAGCCCGGCCTCCCTTGCGGAAAGCCGGGCTTCGTGAAATCGCTCCGTAACTTACGCCTGGGCGGTTTCGGTCTCGGCTTCGGCGGCCTTCGCCTTCTCCTCGCGGAGCACGGCGCGGCGGCTCATCTTGACGCGGCCCTTTTCATCCACGCCGAGGCACTTGGCGGTGATGACATCGCCCTTCTTGACGACGTCTTCCACCCGTTCCGTGCGGCCTTCGGCCAGCTCGGAGACGTGGATCAGGCCATCCTTGCCGGGCAGCACTTCCATGAAGGCGCCGAAGTTCGTGATGCTGACCACCTTGCCGGTGTAGATCTTGCCCACTTCGATTTCCTGGAACATCCGCTCGATGAGCGACTTCGCGCGCAGCAGGCCTTCTTCCTTGGAAGCGTAGATGTGCACGGTGCCGTCGTCCTCGATGTTGATCTCGGCGCCGGACTCGGCCTGGATGCCCTTGATGTTCTTGCCGCCGGGCCCGATGAGCTCGCCGATGCGGTCGGCGGGGATCTTCACGGACACGATGCGCGGGGCGTGCGGGCTGAGGTCCTGCGGACCGGCCACGGCTTCCGTCATCTTCGCGATGATCGTGGTGCGGGCCGCCTTCGCCATGTGGATGGCTTCCTCCAGGATGGAGAGGGGCAGGCCGGGCAGCTTCAGGTCGAGCTGGTAGCCGGTGACGCCGTCGTTGGTGCCGCAGAGCTTGAAGTCCATGTCGCCGTAGAAGTCCTCGGACCCGATGATGTCGAGCAGGGCCTTGTGGGCCTTCATCGTGCCGTCCTCATTCCACTCGGTCACCAGACCGACGGAGATGCCGCCGACCGGGGCCTTGAGCGGCACGCCGGCGCAGAGCAGGGACATCGTGCCGGCGCAAACGGTGGCCATGGAGGTGGAACCGTTCGATTCCATGACCTCCGAGGAGACGCGCATCGCATACGGGAATTCTTCCACGTCCGGGATGACCGGGGCGATGGAACGCTCCGCGAGCGCGCCGTGGCCGATCTCGCGGCGGTTCAGGCCGCCCATGCGGCCGGTCTCGCCCACCGAGAACGGAGGGAAGTTGTAGTGGAGGATGAAGCGCTTGCTGTCCTCACCACCGGCGTAGTTGTCGAAGAACTGCTTCTCGTCGGCCGGGGCCAGAGTACAGATCCCGAGGGCTTGCGTCTCGCCGCGGGCGAAGATCGCGGAACCGTGGACGCGGGGCAGGCTGTTGGCCTCCGCGAAGAGCGGGCGGAGATCGCCGATCTGGCGACCGTCGGCACGCAGGCCCTTCTCCATGATGGAGATGCGGAACGCCTTCTTCTGGATGTATTCGAACACCTGCTCCACATCGAAGTCCGTGGACTCCGGGTAGCGCTCCTTGATCGCGGCTTCCACCTCGTCGCGCAGCACGCCCACCTTCTTGCCCCGCTCCACCTTGGAAGCGGCGTAGATGGCGTCCTCGATGCGGGAACCGGCGATCTCGTAACCGATCTCAAGGAGTTCGTCCTTGGCCACGGTCACGGCATAGTCGCGCTTCGGCTTGCCCGCGAGGCGCACCAGTTCTTCCTGGGCTTCCACCAGCTTCTGCACCGCGCCCTGGGCGAAGTGGAGGGCCTTGATGAAGTCTTCCTCGGGCAGCTCGTTGGCGGCACCTTCGATCATGATGACGTCGCTCTTGTTGCCGACGTACACGAGATCGAGATCGCTTTCGGCGCGCTGGTCGAAGGTCGGGTTCACCACGAATTCACCGTCCACCCGACCCACGCGCACCGCGCCGATCGGACCGGCGAAGGGAATGTCGGAGATCGCGAGGGCGGCGGAAGCCCCGTTCATCGAGAGGATGTCCGAATCGTTGATCTGGTCCGCGGCGAGCAGGAGCGCGACGATCTGGGTGTCGTAGAGGTAGCCCTTCGGGAAAAGCGGCCGCAGCGGGCGGTCCGTCATGCGGGAGGTGAGGATTTCCTTCTCGGTCGGGCGCCCCTCGCGCTTGAAGTAGCCGCCCGGGAACTGGCCGGCGGCGGAGGCCTTCTCCTTGTATTCCACGGAGAGCGGGAACCAGGTCTGGCCCGCCTTCACCTTCGTCTGCGATACGGCGGTCACCAGGACAACGGTCTCGCCGCAGGTGACGACCACCGCGCCATCGGCGAGTTTTGCAATTTTCCCCGTCTCGAAGGTGATGGGGTTCGAGCCGACCTGGCTCGTGACTTTATGGATGTTCATCTTGTCTGTCTTTCAATGTGTGTGCCCCCGGCGACATGCCGGAGACCGTGTTGGATTTCGGACAGTCCCTAAATTCAAAGAAAGGGATGGAAGGGCTGTCCGGCGGCGGGAGGGGAAACATTTCCCCGTGAATACGCCCGCCGTTTCATGCGCGACGGCCACGGGGTTACCGTGGCCGTCGGAGGAAAGGGTTACTTGCGGAGGTTCAGCCCTTGGAGGAGCTTCTGGTAGCGCTCCTCGGAGTTGGCCTTCACGTAGTCGAGCAGCTTGCGGCGCTGTGCGACCAGTTTCAGGAGGCCGCGGCGGGACGAGGTGTCCTTCTTGTGAAGTTGCAGGTGATTCGTCAGGTGCACGATGCGCTGGGTCATCAGGGCGACCTGGTAATCGGCGCTGCCGGTGTCGGTTTCGTGGATCTTGAAGTCCGCGAGATTGATGGTGCTGCTTTCGCTCATTGATGTATTCTGTTCAGACCAGCCACCTTGGCCGGTCCGCCCTTGGTCGGGACCGCGGAAGAAAGCGGATTCCGGGCACAATGCAAGCACCGAATGGCGGGGGCAAATCTCAAGTCCCGGCAGCACTGCCGGCCAATAGCCCCGCCAGCCGTTTCTCCAGCAACGCCGTCAGCTCCGCCGCCCCGCCTTTCGCCGGCAACTCCCCTGTCGCGAGCATTTTGCTCACCGAGACGGGCTCCCCCGCCGTCACCCGGGCCGTGCGGGGTGCCGGATAGTTCGGAAAGCCGAGCAAGTCTTCCTCCAGCTTCATGATGGTTTCCGCGCGCCGGTCCAGGGTCCTCTCCGCGAGGAAGTAGTCGCCGATGTAGCTGTGCGCCTGAAGCGCGGTGAAGACGCGGTCCAGATCGTCCAGCAGCACGGTCCGTTCTTCCCCGGAGGGCTGCTTTTCCGGGTCCAGCAGGCGCTTGCGGATGCGATAGCGCTGGGCGCGCACCCGCTCCGGCGCGGTCAGGGCCCGCGGATCGCTCCCTTGCCGGGACTCCGCCTGCTGCAAGAGGCTCTCGCAAAGAACCGCCAGACGCTCCTGGATCGGCCCGCGGCCGGCTTCGCCGAGGTACTCCATCTCCTTCAAACCCAGCAACCCCGTCCCCAGCCGCAGGATCCGATCGTCCAGCGGCATCGCCGGGCGCGGGGTCCAGCCGATCCGGTCCTCCAGCGTGGAGAGGCGATCGCGGAAACTCGCCTCCACCGCCGGATCGTGACGGAAACGGATCGCCACCGGCACCAGATACGCCTCCTTGCCGCCGTTCATCCGGGCCGCGGCTTTCAGCAGGATGGAGGCCACCCCCTCGTGCAAGGGGTCGAGCCGCTCGTGGTGGTGATAGATTTCCCCCTCCGGATAGATCACCAGCGGGTCGCTGCTTTTCTCCAGCAGCCCGATGGCCGTCTTGATCGCGGAAAGATCCGGCCCGTCCCGGTCCACGGAGAAGACCCCCATGCTCTCCAGGGCGAAGAAGGCGGCCTTGCTCACCTCGAAAACCTCCCGCGCGGCCATGAAGTGCGAGCGCATCCCGTGCCGGGCGATGACATCGACCATCACGTGCGGGTCGGAATGGTCCGCGTGGTTCGGCGCGAGCAGGACGGCGTGCCCGGCGGCGGAAAGCTCCTTCACCCGGGCGAAGCCCTCGTCCTCCGGGCTGCCGACCGCGAATTTCTTCCGCAGGTAGAAGCGGTTCGCCCACAGGCCGAGCGGCCGGAACCATGCCCGCGGCTTCGGCGGGCGGAAGGCGTAGGGCAGGTCGTTGCGGAGGCGGCGCACCTGGCGAACATGACGGGCCGGAACGCGACCGCCAAGGAACTTGTCCGGACGCCTACCTCCGGTTGAACCTCGCCACTTCCCGCTGGGCCTCGCGCAGCTCCACCTTTTCCTTCAGGTCGTGGCGCTGGTCGGCGTGGCTCTTGCCCTTGCCAATGCCGATTTCCACCTTCACCCGGCGGTTTTTCCAATACATCCGCAGGCATGGCAGGGAGGCCCCCTTGATCGCGCTGGCCTGCTCCAGCTTCAGGATTTCCTTCTTGTGGACCAGCAGGCGGCGCGGCCGCTTCGATTCGTGCTGGAACCAGGTGGACGCCGTCTCCCATGGCTGGATATCGCAGCCGTAGAGGAAAAGCTGGCCCTTTTCCACCCGGGCGAAGGCATCGGAAATATTCACTTTCCCGGCGCGGATGGATTTCACCTCCGTGCCGCGCAGCTCGATTCCCGCCTCGTATTTATCCGAGATGTGGAAATCACGGAGAGCCTTGCGGTTGCTGGAAATCTCCGCACTCATGACAATTCACGCCGCATCCGGGCGCGAGCGATGGAAAAAGGCAAATGCTCAGCCCTCGGCCTGCACCGGGTCGGCCAGCTTGATCTTGCCCTCGATGATTTCGGTCAGCGCGATATCCGCCGCACCCATGCTCGGGCGGGTCGGAATCAGCGGCGAGCGGCCGCTGTTCAGCTGGCGGACACGCTTCGAGACCATGTTGATAAGGACCAGCGGATCGCTGACAATCTCGGACGCCTTCTCGACAAGATCGCTTTTCATGGGTGTACCTGGAAACCGGGAATGCGACTTCGGCTGCTCGAAAGGGACGATGTTGTCTGGAGACATGCCGTGTCGTTTTCCTTGTGGGCCTACCGCGGCCGGAAGGCGGGAAAGATCAAATCGGGCCCCCGATGACAAGGGCAAAAACCCGATTTCCGCCGATTTCACATGAGATTGATGCCGAAACGCTTCAAAACGACCACGGTGAGCCAGAAAAACCCCGTGGTGAGGACACAGTTGACTCCCAGTGCCACCCAGAAGCCCCAGCCGTGCCGGAGCATCCACGGCAGGATCAGGAACATCGGCAAGGTCGGCAGCACGAACCAGAAGGTGCCCTCGGCGTGATTGGCGATCCGCGCGGTGCCCTGCTTTTCCGCCTGCATCCAGACCATCGCCACCAGCGAGGTGACGGGGAGCGCGATCAGCAGCGCGGAAAGCTTGTCATTGAAGAGCTGGATCTTGGTGACCAGCACGATGACGGCGGCGGAAACGAAGAGCTTCACGCCATCCATCGGCGTGAAGGAGAAGACCTTGTCCCAGGGAATCTTGTCCATGTCTGCTTGCGATTGCGGCGAAACTCGCGGAAATACGCCCCCGTGCAACCTTTCCGTTTCCTCCTTCCCCTGGTGCTGGCGTTCGCCGCCTGCGGGCCGGCCACGATTTCCGGCCAGGCCAACGCCGCGCCGGCCGCGACG
>CBFGVD010000193.1:0-6702 GCA_965651965.1 uncultured Verrucomicrobiaceae bacterium
CGAACATGGAGGTGATCCACGAGAGGACCATGAAAACGAGGACCAAAAAGCCTCCCCAGAAAGCCCTGCTGCGGTGGAGCCCAAATTTCGGCCGACGGTTCACAACCTGACATCCTTAGGTGGTGCCGGATGAGCCGTCGATGCCAAACGGAGCCGCGTCAATTCCCCCGCCGAGCCCGCACCGCTTCCGCGAAGCGGTCCAGTACGGCCACGGTGTCTTCCCAGCCGATGCAGGCATCGGTCACGGATTGGCCGCGGGTGAGCTTGCTCAGATCCGGCACGAGCTTCTGGTTCCCTTCGACGAGGTTGGACTCGATCATGGCGGCAACGACGGTTTTCGAGCCTTCCTCGATCTGCTTGCACAAGGCGTTGGCGACCAGCGGCTGGTTGCGGTAGTCCTTGAGCGAATTGCCGTGGGAGCAATCCACCATCACGTGGGGTGGCAGATTCTGCTCGCGGAGCATTTTCTCCACCTCGTCGATCTTCTCCTTCTCGTAGTTCGGCCCGCTTTTTCCGCCGCGCAGGATGATGTGGCAGGAGTCGTTCCCGGTGGTGGAAACGATCGCAGAGACGCCCTGCTTCGTGACCGAGAGAAAATGATGGGGCCGGGAGGAGGACTGAATGGCGTCCAGCGCGATCTGGATCGAGCCGCCGGTGCCGTTCTTGAAGCCGACCGGCATGGAGAGGCCGGAGGCCAACTCGCGGTGCACCTGGCTCTCCGTGGTACGGGCGCCGATGGCTCCCCAGGCGATCAGGTCGGCGATGTACTGCGGGGAAATGGTGTCCAGGAACTCGGTGCCGGCGGGTACGCCCATGTTCGCGAGGTCCAGCAGCAGGCCGCGCGCGACGCGCAGGCCGTGGTTGATATCGAAGGAATCGTCCAGCCGCGGGTCGTTGATCAGGCCCTTCCAGCCCACGGTGGTGCGCGGCTTCTCGAAATAGACGCGCATCACGATGAAAAGGTCCTCTTTCAGCCGTTCGGCCTGTTCCTTGAGCAGCTTGCCGTATTCCAGCGCCGCCTCGGGATCGTGGATCGAGCAGGGGCCGACGATGACCAGCAGGCGGTCGTCCTCGCCCTTCAGGATGGCGTCGCACTGCGCGCGGGCGGCGGCGACGAGTTCGGAGGCTTCCTCGCTCACCGGCAGGAAATAGTTCAGGATCGCCGGGGAAATCAGGGGATTCAGGCCGGAAATGCGGAGATCGTCGGTGCGGTGGCGGGTCACGGGCGGGAGGAAAGGGGAGAACCGGACCGGAGACAAGAAACAAGAAACCAGAGGGTTCCGGGTTTTTCCGGCATTTTTCTGGTTTCTTGACTCATGTCTCTGGTCTCTCCTGCGGGCGTGAAAAAGGAGCGAGTGGATGCCCTGTTGGTGGCGCGCGGCCTGTGCGAGTCCCGGGAACAGGCGAAGCGCCTGGTGCTGGCGGGGGAGGTGCGGAGCGGGGACCGGCTGGTGGACAAGCCAAGCACCAAGATCGCGGAAGACGCGCCGCTGGAGGTGAAGGAAAAGCCGAAATACGTGGGCCGCGGGGGTTTCAAAATGGAGGGCGCGCTGGATGCCTTCGGGATTTCCCCGGAGGGCTGGACCTGCCTGGACATCGGGGCCTCCACCGGCGGCTTCACGGACTGCCTGCTCCAGCGCGGGGCGGCGAAGGTCCACGCGATCGACGTGGGGACGAACCAGCTCGCCTACAAGCTGCGGACGGACCCGCGGGTGGTGGTGAAGGAGCAATTCAACGCGCGGGGGCTGGAAGTCGCCACCCTGGGCGAGAAGGTCCGCCTGATCGTGATGGACCTGTCCTTCATTTCGCTGACGAAGATCCTGCCGGCCGCCTTTTCCGTGCTGGAGGAGGGGGGATTCGTCGTTTGCCTGATCAAGCCGCAGTTCGAGCTGGAGCGGGAGGATATCGGGAAGGGGGGAATCGTCCGCGACCCCGCGCTGCATGATCGGGCGGTGGAGAAAATCCGCGTCTTCGTGACGGAAGAGCTGGGCCGGGAGTGGAAGGGCCTGATCGATTCCCCGATCACCGGCACGGACGGCAACCGGGAGTTCCTGGCGTGGCTGGGGTGATTTTACTGTGGCGGCAGATGCAAAACTGAGATTCAAAAAATGGAACGGATGATCGAAGCCTATATCAACACTTTCGTCGGCTATGGAAGCGAATCGGCTAGCCGCTGGTTTGTGGGAATGGAAGAAGCTGGGGTGAAGTCGCTTGATGACTTTCATAGCCGTGTGAGCGCCTGGTACGGACGGGGTGCGTCAAAGATGGAAGATCTTGCAGATTATCATCATGCTATTGGAGAACATCGACTTTTCCCCCTGCCTTGTCCCACGGGTGTGCAACCCCTGCCCCCACTTCAGCGTACTTGGGCCGGTCTTCTTCGCTTCGATGCTGCGTTCTCCGGAACTGATGCTGATACCGACTCTATTCGCAAAGTCCAGGCAGTGTCGCTAGGTCGGCGGGGTGGAGACACTGCCCTCGTCGAACTTCTACCCCTTCCGGCCGCCTCAACCAAGCATTGGCCCTATACCCCGCTCGCAGGCTCTATCCCGTGGTTGGCAAATCGTAAAATATACCGCGAGAGCATTTTAGATTATCGATGCGGATTACTGCGTTCCCTCATTTTAGCTGCAAAACCGAAGGTGGTCCTTTTCTATGGTGCCTCCTATCTCCGTTACTGGAGGATGCTTTCCGAGGTGGATCTTTCCGAAAAAAAGATTTGCAGGCGGAGTATCCACTCCGGATTCCGCAATGGTACGGCATATCTGGTTGCTCCCCACCCCGTTGCGCGAGGGCTCACCAAAGAATTTTGGCTGTCATGTGGGCAGCATGCGGCACAGCTCTCCGGTCGGTGATTTCAAATTGGATCACTGCCCCATCCACAGCCGCAGCACGTCCTTCATCCACTCCGGCTGGGCATGGCTGGAAGCCATTTGCGCTCCGAAGTAGTAGTGGAGCACGTGGAAGAACAGCGGGCCTGCGAAAAGGAGGGAATCCAAACGGTCCAGAACCCCGCCATGCCCCGGGATGCCGCGGCCCCAATCCTTGGCTCCGAGCGAACGCTTCACGGCGGACATCACCAGGCCTCCGAAGAAGCCCGCCGCGACGAGCAGGGCGGACATGGCGGCCGCGACCCCGGGCGAGAAAGGAGTGGCCCACCACAGGGAGGTGCCGATCAGGATGGCCGCCGCGCCGCCGTAGAGAAGGCCCTCGCGGGTCTTCGAGGGGCTCACCTTCGGGGCGATCTTGTGTTTCCCGAAAAGCTTGCCGAAGACGTACTGCATCACGTCGCTGATCTGCGTGACCAGCACCACGAAGAAGAGCAGCTTCGCGTTCTGTCCCTCGTAGCCGCGGATCGGCAGGTAGAGCAGCATCGGCATGTGGCTCAGGAAATACACGCACGCGAGCACCCCCCACTGGATGCGCGCGGTGCGCTCCAGGAAGCGGTCCGTATCCCCTGCCAGGGCGCTGCGGATAGGGATGAAGACGAAGGCGTAAACGGGGATCCAGATGAGGAACATCCCGTACCACGGGGCCCAGGCGAAGAGGTAGTGAAGCGGCAGGATGAGGAAAAAGACCCAGGTGAGGGTGCGGTGGTCACCCCGCGGTGTGGGGGAAAGCGTGATGAACTCGCGCAGGGCCAGAAAGGACAGGAGCGCGTAGAAGCCGAAGACCCCGCCCCGCCCGAGCGCCAGGGAGGAGCTGAAAACCAGCATCATCCACCACCAGGCATTCACCCGCTGGCGCAGGTTCACCAGCACCGGGGTTTCGCCGCTTTTCCGGATGAGCAGCTTCGTGATGACGGTGGCGATCAGCAGTACGGCTGCCACGCCGCCGACGAGGTAGAGCAATTCAGGATCCTTCATCGGGGACGGGTTGGAGATTGCCGCGGGCGAGCTGCAGTACGGCACCGCGCGCCCTTTCCAGGAATTCCGCCTTGGTTTCGCCCTCCCGCGGGCCGGGGATCGCCTCGCCGAAGGCGGCCTGGCCCATCAGGGGCAGGGGCAGTAGCTCGCCCTTCGGCAGGATGCGGCTGAGGTTTTCCAGGAAAACGGGGACGAGCAGCGCATCCGGGCACCTCAGGGCCAGGTGGTGCAGGCCGGGCTTGAAGGGCAGCACCGCGCCGGTATCGCTGCGCGTGCCTTCCGGGAAGACGATGAGGTCCGCGCCCTCCGCGAGGGCGGCCGCCATCTTGCCGAGAGGGTCCTCCGCCTTCATGCGGGAGAGTTCCCGCGGGATCAGGACGGCCCGGAAGAGCTTCGCGGCCAGCAGACGGCGCAGCGGGCCCTTTTCCCAGTACTCCGCCGCCGCCACGGGGCGGGTCCAGGCGCGCTGCCGGGCGGGCAGGGCGGCCCAGATGACCATGAAATCGAGGTGGGAGGAATGGTTCGCGAAATAAATGCGCCGCTTGCCGTCCTCCGGCAGGTCCGCGAGCTGGCGGACCCCGGTGACCAGGCGCACGAGGAAGGCCAGCACGGTGCCGGTCATGGCGCGGCCTCCTTCAGCTTCGCGGCGAGCCGCAGGGTGCGGCGGACGATGGTCAGGCAGGTACCCGCCGCTATCAGCACCAGGGCGGCCTGCATCACCTGCCCCCGGCCCTCCCACAGCGCTTCGCAGGCGGTGATGAGGGACGCGATGGTCAGGATGGCCATGCGGTGGGGTTTCGCGCAGGGGCCGCTGAAATCGTGGGCCCCGGTCAGCGCGGCACCCATCGCGCGGACATAAGCGGTCATCACCGAGGCCCAGGCGGCCAGGACGCCGGTCCACGGCATGCCGACGGCCCAGCCCGCGCAGACCAGGAAAGCCGTGTCCGCCAGCCGGTCCGGGATTTCGTTCCACAGGTCGCCGGTGGCGCTCTTTTTCCCGCCCTCGATGGCCACCATGCCGTCCATCAGGTTGCAGATCAGGCGGAGCTGGATGCAGGCCGCCCCCGCGATCCAGGCGGCGGCCCAGGGCAGCCCGCCGCGGGCGGCGGCGATCCAGGCCGCGCCGCCCAGCGCGGCGAAAACCACGCTGAGGGCGGAGATTGCATTCGGTGTCAGGCCCGCAGCCGCCAGCTTGCCCGCCAGCGCGCGGGCCCAGGCCGTGGAACGGGTCTTCAGAGGGCGGCGCGCGGAGTCTTCCACGGCGGGGAATCTGGCAAGGAGGCCGTGATTCCGCAAGGCAATGCATCCGGGACCACTTGCGGCGGGGCACAACTCCGGTTAGAAGGGGTGCACATGAAGGTCGGCATCATCGCCAATACCGCGAAAGAGGGCGCCAGGAGCGCGATCGACCGCTTGATGGGGGTTCTCTCCGTCCGGCGGATCGCCACCTCGCTGGAGAGGGAGGCGGCCGGCTTCTGCGGGCTGCCGGGCGGGCTGGACGGGCCGGACCTGGCCGCGGACAGCGACGTGATCGCGGTGCTCGGCGGGGACGGCACGATGCTCAATGCCGTGGCCAAGCTGGGGGCCACGGACAAGCCGGTGGCGGGCATCAACATCGGCACCCTGGGCTTCCTCACAAGCTGCACCGACGACGAGGTGGAAATCTTCGCCGACGCGCTGCTTTCCAGCGAATACAAGACCAGCCGCCGGACCCTGCTCCGGGCGAAGGTGAAGGGCGTGGACGGTTCCGAGCGGGAATTCCTGGCGCTGAACGAGGTGGTGCTGGCCCGCGGCCAGACCGGACGGCTCGTATCCCTGAGCGCCTATGTGGGCGGGGAATTGCTGAACCGCTACCGGGCGGACGGCCTGATCGTGGCCACGCCCACGGGCTCCACGGCCTACTCGCTCTCCGCTAGCGGGCCGCTGATCAGCCCCTCCGCGGCGGCATTCGTCATCACCCCGATCTGCCCCCATACGCTCAGCCAGCGCTCGCTGGTCATCAGCGATGATTCGGAGGTGGAACTGGCCCCCGAGAACGCGGACGAGGCCCCGATGCTTTTCACCGTGGACGGCCGCGAGGCCGTGCCGATCCACCAGGGCGACCGGATCGAGGTAAGCAAAGCTGCCCACGTGCTCAATCTCCTGCGCCTGCCGGGCCATTCGTTCTATGAGGCGCTGCGGCAGAAGCTGAACTGGCGGGGGGGCTGACGACCATGCATCTTCCCGAACCCATCCCCGATTACTTCCGCGCGGCGAATGCGGGCAATGCGGACGCCGCTGCGGCTTGCTTTTCCCCGGAGGCGGTCGTCCACGACGAGGCGCGGGAGCACCGCGGTCCCGCGGAGATCCGCGGCTGGGTGGAGGAAACGACCGTGAGGTATTCTCCCTTCATGGAGCCGGTCTCCGTGACGGACGACGGGAAGACGGTGATCGTGACCGCGACGGTCTGCGGGAATTTCCCCGGCAGCCCGATCGAGCTCGAGTACTGCTTCCAGATCCGCCGCGGGCGGATCGTCCGCTTGGAGATCCATTGACCGCCCCCGCCGCCGATTCCGCAGCTTTCGCCAAGATTTCGGCGGGGTTCGCGAATGGCGTTGCGGCCCGCCGGGGCATCCGCTGGAGTGCAGGCCATGCGCTACGATCCCATCGACCCGCAGCTCTTCATCCGGAACCGCGACAAGCTCCGCTCCCTGCTGAAGCCGAATAGCATCGTCATCGTGCTGGCGAACGACATTTACCCGACCAATGCGGACGGGACGATGGCCTTCAAGCAGAATGCGGATCTCTTCTACCTCACCGGGGTCGATCAGGAGGAAACGATGCTGGTGCTGATGCC
>CBFGVD010000194.1:0-6701 GCA_965651965.1 uncultured Verrucomicrobiaceae bacterium
CCGCGATCCGATCGGGCTGGTCAATTCCTACAGCCTTGCCGGCGGCACCTTCGGCTTCCGGGTTTCGCCCCGGTTCCAAGCTCTGGGCGATCCCACGAGCCGCAAGGCGAAATCCGCCAGGATCCTGGGACCCCAGTCTTTCCCGGCACTGGTGATCATCGCCATCGATGCCCAGGACTACCAGCCGCTGGTGGAACGGAATGGGGAAGCGATTACAAAGGTTTGGGAACCCTGTTTCAAGTTCGTCCAGACCTCGAGGTGGATTCCTTTGAGCGGGAATACCCGCGGGATTGTGTCCGCCTGCGGCAGGGGGGCGTTTTTGACCGAAAAAGACCGCCAGAAGGAATTGATGATGGGTCTGGATTTCGATGCCGACCGGCTGGCATACAATCTGAAATATTATTTCATGCCCCGGTCGTCCGGGATTACGAGTAAATCGGCGAAAGGCGGTCTTCCGGAGAACAACGGACCGTCCTGGACCACCGCGCAGCTGAGCGATCTGAAGGATAACTATTCCTATCTGATCCGCGCTTCGAGCCAGCTTCAGGCCCGGTGGGATGCGGTCAACGCGCACACGACCGATCTTCTCACCGGGATCTCGATTCCCTCGGAGGTGCTGGTCCCTTCCAGCCGTTTGGTTCGAGACCCTGTTGTCGAGCATGTGCGGGTCAACAAGCCCTTCATTTTCGAAGGTGCCGGCAAGGCGATGACCCGCGAGGTTGTCTTGATCGGTAACGGCTTCGACAACCTGGATGAGGACGATCCCGTGATCCTGCGCGGGGGCGACCACCTCGAGGTCCTGGCCACGGTGAAGCGCCGCATGGACAACCGGCTGGAGCTCGAGGTTTCAGCCGTGCCATCGGCGGATTTCGCGGTTCCGGGAGTTATCGGCATTCATCTCAAGTATCCGGAGGATTACCGGGAAGGCGGTTATTCCGCCGTGGGCGAATACCTGGAGGTGGTGGCGAAGCAGGGCGCGGCGCCGAACCGTTACCCGATGATCAAAGGAGTATTCGCCCCGCCGGTGCAACTCGTTCCCACGGCGGACGGCAAGGGCTGGGCGGAGCCGCGGATCGAGTTCGCGATTGTCGGCACGGACCTCGATACGATCGGGCGGATCACCCTCTTGAACAAGGATACGGGACCCATCGAGGTGGATAAGTTCAGAACCGAGGGAGGCAACGCGATCTTCAATCCGGCGGACTTCAAATGGCCCGCGCCCCCGGCCGATTTCCCGGTGCCGAATCAATTCATCATCCAGATCGCCCTCAAGAAAGAGGTCACCGGCACCAAGGAAGAGGTCGTGCTCGCCATGCCCGGATCCATCCCGGTTGTTGCCTTGAACGGCACGCCCGGAAAAGCGCGGAAGTCGAATATCGGGCCCCTGAGGTTCATTACCGATCCGATCAAAGGCTTGCTGAAGCCCGATCCGGGAGACGGGGAGTGATATACCCCGCGGCTGCCGGGCCTGAGAACCCGGCGCGTAGCGGCCGGGTCACGCGATGCCGTGCATCCAGAAGACGACCATCTCGTTCACGTTCGCGATCATGCGGACATTGCTGTCCTGTGAGATCACGAACCCGAAAATCTCCGGCTCCACGGAGCAGAGGCGGTACACGGAGCGGTGGCGGGTGCCGTCCGCCTGCACGTTCCAGTCGCTCAGCAATTCCCCGTCGAGATCGTGCGCCTGGCTGACCTGAAAGACGTTCCGGTCCACGCGGATCTCCCCGCCGAAGCCGATGACCCGCACCTGGCTGTCCAGCACCAGCACCCCGTCCACCTGCATCAGGTCCGAGAGGAAGCGCGCGAGCTCGAAGAAGGCTTCCTCCAGGCGGTCCAGTTCAGGGTCCTGGCTGTTGCGGAAGATTTGCCAGGCTTCCTCCGCCCCGCAGCCGGCCGGGCAGAGTTCACCCACGCGGCGGATGATGGCCTGGAGCAGATGGCGGAAGCGCATCCCGGCATCGTCCGCGGCGGCGGTATATTTGCAGTCGATCCAGCGCGTGGCGGCCTCCAGGCCTCTTTCTCCGTCCGGCAGGATCACCACGCTGCCGCCGTGGCCGCTGGTGCGGACCAGATTGATCACCCGGCGGGTGAATTGCACGGCCACGCGGCGGGAGAGCTCGCCGTATTCCCGCATGCCCAGGTTCCCGGGCAGTCGGCCGTCCGCCAGTTCCTCCACCATTTTCATCCGCGGCCGGGTGAAGCGCTCGCTGAGGAGCTTCGAACGGAAAACATCCAGTTGCGGGCCGTGCAGTTCCCGCCCTCGCCAGTCCGCGATCAATTCATAGCCGCGGTAAAAGAGCAGCCAGCCGGGATCGCGCACATGGATCATCGGGTAGGGCAGTTCCATGCCCAGGGGTTTCCTGCCGCCGGCGGCCAGGTTCATCCAGCGCGGGCCGGTATTCAGCAGGCCCCAGATGCGGAAGCCGCGGTCGCGGTCCGGCCAGACGCCCACGACGGAGTGGAAAAAGCCGGCCGCGGGGCTCAGGCGCTTGATTTCATTCGCCGTGAAAGGGTGGGTGGCGGTGAAGCGGACCGCGTGCGCGCCATCCGGCGGGCCATCCAGGGCGGAGAATGCCTCCGGCGGGGCCAGGATCACCCGGGCGCGGACCGGGCGGCCCTCCTCCTTCAACAGGCTGGAGGAGTAGAGCACGTTGCAGGCATCCCTCAGGTGGTTTTCACCCGGTGCTCCGGGGTGGTTCTGCAACAGGGCGTGCAGTTGGGAGAGGATTCCAGGCAGGTCGGGCGGCGCGGGCAGGGAGGACATGAAGGGCGGACGGTTCAAATCAGAACGAACCATGAAAAAACGCGGACCGGAAATCGAATCTCGGCGGAAGGGCGGCACCGAGCCGCCTATTCCAGCCGCAGGAGGTCGGTGCGGCGGTTGTTCTGCGGGTAGAGGTCGGTGGCGGAATTCCCCGGCGTGGCGGTGGTGGTGATCCCGGTCATGCTCCGGCCTTGCAGCTTCAGGCGGTCGAAGGGAACGGAAAAGGTCTCCGAGACACCGGGCGGGATCGTCGTGGCGGTCAGGGTATGCGTCCCGGCGGGGGTGGTGACGTCCACGCGGGTATTGATCAGCGCCGCGGTGCCGCGGTTCTGCACGGTCACGCGGAGTTCTTCCCCCGCGGTACCCGCCGCGAGTTCCTGCCAGGTCACCGCGGCGTCGCAAAGGCCGGGGACATCGCGGTTCATGATGCGGCCCAAATTCAGCACGCCGCTGCCGTATTCCGTGTCGAAGCCCGGCGGGCCTTCGTCGTCCGCATACGCCAGCACGATCCGCACCGCCTCCGCGGCAGGGAGGCGGCGGCCCGTACCGTCGGACATGGTGGCGGCGATCGCCCCGGCCACGAGCGGTGCGCCTGCGGAGGTGCCGCTCACGCTCACGAAGCCCCCGCCCGGTGCCGCGGCATTCACCCCGTAGCCCGGCGCCGTCAGGCCGAGCCCGCTGCCCAGATTGGAAAAGGCCATCCTTTCCCCGCTGGCATCCACCGCGCCCACGCCGATGACTCCCTGGTAGGCGGCGGGATATTTCGCCTCCGCCCGCCCGCTGTTTCCGGAACTGGCGATGACGACGATCCCGCGTTCCAGCAGCATGCGCACGGCCTCCGCGAGCAGGGGATTGTCCTGCTGCGCGCCGAGCGAGAGATTGACGATTTCCGCCCCCGCATCCATCGCGGCGAGCAGCCCCTCCGCCACGAAGTAAGAATCGCTCAACCCGCGCTCGTCCATCACGCGCACGGAGATCAGTTCCGCCGCGGGGGCCACGCCGCGGGCCATCGGGTGGGCCCCGGCGATGAGGCTGGCCACCGCGGTGCCGTGCCCGTGGGTGGCGGCGATATCGCCCGGAAAAGGAATGACCGCGATGGAGGAAAAGGGAGACAGCGCGGGGTGGGGGACGATGCCGGTGTCCAGCACCGCTACCTTCACCCCCGCGCCCCAGCGGGCATTGTCTCCCTCCACCCCCAGCCAGGGCAGGACCTTGCTGCCGAAGGGGCTGGCGATCTCCGCGGTGGCGCCGCCGCGGGCCCCGGGCGGTTCCGGCAGGCTGCTCAGGGTCTTGTAACCGGTGATGTGCTCGTCCTGGAAAAGTCGCTCCAGATGTTCCATTTCCCCGGGACTCGCGCCGGTGCGCAGGGAAAGCAGGCGGTCCAGGCGGCCGAGCAGGCGCACGGGGCCGCCATCCAGCGCGCGGAGGAAAGAGGCGTAGCTGTCCTCCGTGGGGAAACGCAGGATGAGTTCCTCTTCCCGGCAACTCCCGAAGAGTTCGATGGTCGTGCCGTCCGGAAAGCGGTCCCTGTCCCCCCGCTTCGCGGGCCGCGGGCTTTCCACTTGCGGCGGCGCGGCGCGGATGCGGGGCTTTTC
This sequence comes from uncultured Verrucomicrobiaceae bacterium, assembly GCA_965651965.1. Classification (GTDB taxonomy): domain Bacteria; phylum Verrucomicrobiota; class Verrucomicrobiia; order Verrucomicrobiales; family Akkermansiaceae; genus Haloferula. The sequence continues at coordinate 4,363 of CBFGVD010000194.1, forward strand.
CGCGGCGGGTGGCTTTGCCGCGGGTGCTGCGGCATCCCGGACCAGCCCGTAACCCGCGAGCCCGGCCAGCAGCACGAGCAGGGCGGGCAGCAGGCGGTGCAGCCTTCGTCTGCTCGTGCTCACATCGCTTATACCGCCGCCGGGCGGAGAAGTTGCCGGTGAAAAAAAGCGCGCCCGCTCCGGACGTGGCTACCGCTTCGCCTTCGGCAGGCGCAGCCAGGCCTCCATTTCCGCCAGGGACTTGGTATTCACCACGTCTTCCCGCCGCAGCCAGCCCTTGCGCGCCACCTCCGCGCCGAAGCGCAGGAACTGGAGCTGCCGCGTGGAGTGCGCGTCGGGGTTGATGGAGCAGAGCACGCCCTTGTCCCGCGCGCGGTGCCACCAGCGCCAATCCATGTCGAAGCGCTTGGGATTGCAGTTCAGCTCGATGACGGTGCGGGTCTCCGCGGCGGCATCGATGATCTTCTCGTGGTTCACGGCGTAGCCGTCCCGCCGCAGCAGCAGGCGTCCGGTGAGGTGGCCGAGCATCGTGACAAAGGGGTTTTCCATGGCCCGGATAATGCGCCGGGTCATCGTCTCCTCGTCCAGGGTCATGGCGTTGTGGACGGAGGCGACGGTGTAATCGAGGGAGGAAAGGAGATCGTCGTCGAAATCGAGCGAGCCGTCCTTGAGAATATCCACCTCCGAGCCGGCGAAGAGGCGGAATTGCGCGCCGCCATGCTCTTTGTTCCAGGAGGCAATCGCCCCGATCTGGGCGGTCAGGCGGGTTTCGTCCAAGCCGTGCGCCTGGGGAGAGGATTTCGAATGGTCCGCGATGCCGAGATATTGCAGGCCCAGCTCCCGCGCGGCCTCTGCCATGGCGTGGAGGCTGTCGCGGCCGTCCGATTCCGTGGTGTGGCAGTGGAAGGTGCCGCGGAGGTTTTCCCATACGATCAGGCGCGGCAGGGTGCCTGCGTCCGCGGCTTCGATTTCGCCGCGGTTCTCGCGCAGGGCGGGGGGGATGAAATCGAGGCCCAGGGCCTTGTAGATGTCTCCCTCCTCGTTCACGCGGGGCAGGTTTTCGCCGGTGAAGCCGTATTCGTTGAGCGACCAGCCGTGTTTGAGCGCGCGGGAGCGGATCGCGACGTTGTGCTCCTTGCTGCCGGTGAAGTAGAAGAGGGCGAAGGGGTATTGCTCGTTGCTTACGGCGCGCAGGTCGCATTGCAGGCCGTTTTCCATGCGGATGGAACATTTGGTATCCCCCTGCGCGATGACTTCCTTCGCCTGGGGAAGGGTGCCGAAGTACCGGGTGAGCGCGGCGGGATCGGCGGTGGCGACGATGAAATCGAGGTCGCCCACGGTTTCCTTCGCGCGGCGAAGGGAACCTGCGGCGGCGGCACGCAGTACGGCGGGGTGCTTGCGCAAGGCCTCCAGGATCTCCTCCGCGGCCAGGGTGGCATCGTCCAGGCGGAAGGCGGTGGCGGCCTGCTCACGGCGGGAGATGGCTTCCATGATCTTCGCCTGGGTCTTCGCGCCGAAGCCGGGGAGGCCCGCGACGCTGTCCGCCTGGCAGGCGGCTTGCAGGGCGGGGATGGAATCGACGCCGAGCTCCCGGTGAAGGGCGGCGATTTTCTTCGGACCCAGGCCTTCCAGGTCGAAGAGGGAGAAGAAAGAATCCGGGTAGCCCGCCCGCAGCTTCTTGTGGAAGCCGAGTTCGCCGGTGCTGGCCAGCTCATGCAGCTTGTCCCGCAACGCCTCGCCGAGGCCCTTGATGCCCTCCAGCTTGTTTTCCGCGGCGAGCGCCACGATGTCGCCATCGTAGCCTTCCACGACTTCCGCGCCCTGGCGGTAGGCGCGGACCTTGAAGGGATTCTCGCCCTGGATCTCCAGGAGCAGGGCGATTTCCTCCAGCACGGCGGCCATGTGTTCGCGGGTCACGGGCATGCGTGCAGCCTAGGAGAGGTGCCCTGCCGGGACAGCCGAAAAAACCGGCGGGCTTGCCGCTAGCTGCTATTTCTTCTCCGGGTGGATCAGCACCTTGAGCGCGTTTTTCGTGCCGAGGTATTTCTTCGCGATCGCGTCGAGTTCCTCCGGCGTGATGGCGGCGTAGTCCGCATCCCGGCCGCGGATGAGGTCCAGGCGCTTCTTGTCTTCCTGGGACTGGGCGAGCACGGTGCCCAGCCAGTAGCTATTGTCGCGCCTGGATTTCTCAAGCTGGGCTTGGAGCGGTTTGCGGGCGCGCTCCAGTTCGTCCGTATCCGTGCCTTCCTTTGCCAGGGAGGCGGCCAGATCGGCGGAAATGTCGGCCCATCGTTTGGCGTCCTCCGCCTTGCCGACGCATTGGGCGGCCAGGTAGCCGA
>CBFGVD010000195.1:0-6681 GCA_965651965.1 uncultured Verrucomicrobiaceae bacterium
TACGTTGGCGTAGTCCTTCACCAGCGCGCGCTGGAGCTCTCCGGATGCGGCGGGGGAGGGGGTTTTCGTGGTCACGACGTGGAAGCCGGGTGCCTGCTCCAGCACTCCGGGGGGGAAGACCATGAAGAAATTCAAATTGAAGCGGCTCCAGTCCACCTTCCGCAGGCTGGTCACCCGGGCGGGCACGGAGACGCCCTGCACGTCCAGCGTGATTTCGTCTCCCAGCGTCAGGTCCATGTCCCGCGCGATCTCTTCCTCCAGGGAAAGCGGCACCGGCCCGCCGGGCTCCGGTACGGTCTTGTGCCATTCCCCCGCCACCAGGGTTTCGGTGGGATTCAGATAGTCGCGGTAGGTGGAGCGGAATTCCCGCCGCGCCACCCAGCGGGGAATGCCGCGGGCCTCCCGGACGGGCACGCCGCGCACGGATTCGATCCGCATGGTGACCATCGGCGCGCTTTCCAGCAGCGGCAGGCCTTGATTCGCCAGGATCTCCTCCACGCCCGCCACTTGGTCCGGCTGCACGTCCACGAGGTAGAGATTCGGGCTTTCTTCCGTGCCGCCCAGATTCAGCCGCTGCTGGATGAGATTTCCCGCGAGGAGGATGGTGACGAGGAGGAAGGTCCCGAGCCCCAGGGATAGCAGGAAGAGCAGGGTCTGGTTGCGCGGCCGGTGGAGATTGGAAATCCCCTGCCGCAGCAGGTACGGCCAGCGCGGCCCGGCCATGCGGCGGGTGACGGCCATCAACACCCGCGCCACCAGCGCCAGCACGGCGAAAGCCGCGGCCAATCCGCCGACCAGCGCAAGCGAGCGCTTCCAATCCGGATCGTTGCCCAGCGCCAGCAACACCAGCAGTCCGCCGAGCAGCAGATGGACCGGCAGGGCGCGGAGCGGGTGCCCCTCCAGCGTGGCCCCCCCGCGCAGCGTCACGGCGGGCGAGACGCGGCGGATCTTGAGCAGGGGCAGCAGGGCGAAGCCGCAGCAAACGGCGAAGCCGGAGGCTGTGGTCTGCGCGACCACGGCCCACTCGGGCTCCGGCGAAACGGAGATCGGCAGGCTGTCCTTGAAATACGCGATCACCCCGGTCTGGAGCGCGATTCCCAGGCCGGCGCCGATCAAGGCGCCGATGAGGCCGAGCACGCCGGCCTGCACGAAATAGATCCCGCATGCCAGGTGCCGCGGGCAGCCCAGGCAGCGCAAGATCGCGATCACCGGCACGCGGCGGGAGACATGGGCATGGACGGCCGCCGCCACGCCGATGGCACCCAGCACCAGGGAGGCCAGCGCGATGATGCCGAGGAAGCGTTGGAAATTATCGAGCGCGTCGCCCAGGTTTTCCCGCCGGTTGTCCGGGGTTTCCAGCCGCCAGGGATTGCCGGGGAAGAGCGAGCGGATCTCCCCCTTCATCTGCCGCGGATCTTTCCCGGCGGGCAATTCGAGATGGAGCAGGTAGCTCGCCATGCTGGCCACTCCCAACAGCTTGGTGCGCTCCAACTCCTCATGGCGCACGTAGGCCTCCGGAGCGAAACCGCTGAAGCGGCTGGCCCGGGGCGCGGGCTTCGTCACCACGCCCAGGATAGGCAGCTCGATCTCGCCGAGCTTCACCGGGTCGCCCGGCTTGGCCTGGAATTGATCCAGCATCGCGGGCTCCAGCAGGATTCCCGGCTCGCTCTGGAAGCGCTGCCAGGCATCGGCGGGCTCGGTTTCCACCGTGCCGTAGAAGGGATAAGCACCCCCGATGCCGCGGACCTGCACCAGGCGCGCGGCATCGGCCGTGGGGAAATAGAGCATCGAGGAGAAGCTCGTCTCGCGGCTGGACGCCGTCGCCATGGCGGCGAGCTTGGCGGCATCCTCCGCAGGGATCGGCCGACGGGAGGAAATCTGGAGATCGGAGCCCAGCAGGGCCTTCGCCTGCGTGTCGATCCCCTTCTGCACGCTGGCCTTCAGGGAATGGATCGCCACCAGCGCGGAGATGCCGGAAACGATGGCGAGGGAGAAAATCGCGAGCCGGGCGCGCTGCGAGCGGCTGTCCCGCCAGGCCATGCGCCAGGTCCAGGGGTGGAAAATCGCGCGCCACAGGCTGGCGGGCAGGGGCCGCGGCTCAGAGGCTGGCATGTTCTTCCTCCCCGATGATGGTTCCGCCGCTCATTTTCACGACGCGCCGGGCCTTTGCCGCCAGCGCGGGATCATGCGTCACCAGTACCAGCGCGGTGCCCGCCTCCCGGTTCAGGCGGAAGAGCATGTCCACGATGGGTCCGCTGGTCTCCGCGTCCAGATTGCCCGTCGGCTCGTCCGCGAACATGATCTTCGGCCGGTGGATGAAAGCCCGCGCCAGCGCCACCCGCTGCTGCTCCCCGCCGGAAAGTTGGAGCGGATAATGGTCGAGCCTGTCGCCCAGGCCCACCTGTGCCAGCAGTTCCTCGGCATCCTTCTGCCGCCCGCTTTCCCCGCGCAGCTCCAGCGGTACCAGCACATTCTCCACCGCGGTCAGGGTGGGGATGAGCTGGAAGCTCTGGAATACGAAGCCGACCAAGCGGTTCCGCAGCGCGGCACGCTGGTCCTGGCTCATGCTTTCCATGGCTTGCCCGTCCAGCAGCACGGAGCCGCCGCTGGCATCGTCCAGCCCCGCGCAAAGTCCCAGCAAGGTGGTCTTCCCGCTGCCGGAGGGGCCGATGATCGCGCAGGTGTCTCCTTCGGACAGGCTGAAATCGATGTCCTTGAGCACCGTCAGCTCGTGGCTGGCGGTGCGGTGGACTTTCCGCAGCTTGCGGACTTCCAGGATGGGCGGTTTGACAGGGTTCGGCGGATGGGCAAGGCTGGAGGCGGAAAAAGATGACATCTTGGAAGACCTTTGCGTTCGGGCTGTTCGTGTTGTCCGTCTCCGCACTATTCCCCGCGACCGCGCAGAATGCAAACGGCGGGAAAAAGCGGATCGTGGTGCTCGGCGACAGCATCACGGCGGGCTACGGCCTCGACCCGCAGGAAGCGTACCCGGCCCTGCTTCAAAAGAAAATCGACGCCGCGGGCCTGCCCTACACCGTTTCAAATGCGGGTGTCAGCGGGGATACCACCGCGGGCGGCCTGCGGAGGATCAACTGGGCGCTCGGCAAAGGGGCCGATGTCCTGGTGGTGGCCTTGGGCGGAAACGACGGCTTGCGCGGCATTTCTCCCGAGCAGACGGAAGCGAATCTGTCCGGAATCATCGACAAGGCGCGGGCGAAAAACGCGGGGATGAAAGTCATCATCGCCGGAATGCAGATGCCGGACAACATGGGCGCGGAGTTCACCGCGGCTTTCAAGAACGCGTTCCCGAAGGTGGCGGAGGCCAAGGACGCCGTGCTGGTGCCTTTCCTCCTCGAAGGCGTCGGCGGGGTGGAAGCCCTCAATCAGGCCGATCGCATCCATCCCACCGCGGCGGGCCAGAAAAAGGTCGCCGACAATATCTGGAAAACGCTCGAGCCCGTGCTCAAAAGTGCGGACGGGAACGCGGAATCCTGAGCCCGGCTCAGCCCGCCAGGGAGCGCTCGCGCGCGCGCAGACGCTTCGGCTGGAAGGGGACCACGAAGGCCTCGTCGAAATCGAAGGCGTTGGCGAAATCCTCCTTCGTGTCGCTGTCCTGTTTGCCGAACATCTGCTCCTCGATGAGATGGAAGACCATCTCGCCGATGTCGCTGCTTTCGCGCAGTCCCCACTCCCGCATCAGGGTGGAAGCCATCGGGCCGAATTCCTGGACCGCCAGGTCGCGGAAGCCGTGGCAAAGCTCGGTGCCTGAGACATGGCGGGCTTCGCCGCCGTTCGCCTCCGCCGCCCGTTTCAGCGTGAAATCGAGCGCCTCTTTCAAAAACATGTAGGCGAGGAGATCATAGCGCTTGTCGCGCTTGAGCACGTTTTCGACGGCTTGCTCGAATTGCAGGGCCTTCATTGCGGGAAAAGTGCCCGTACCTGCCGCGCGAGTCAAAGCTGTTAGCGGGAATGCCGATAACAGTTAGGCGGCCCGCATGCGTGGAAATACGGTGACGGGCCGCCGCTGGCCGGCCTTCCGGGATTCGCGGGACGCCTCAATAAACCGGTACCGCGGGGTCGATTTCCGCCGACCAGAGGTCGATGCCCCCCGCCATCGACCATACCCGCGCGTTGCCGCGGGAGCGCCAGTAGGCGGCGGCCCGCAGCGAGCGCATGCCATGGTGGCAGTATACGATCGCCGGGCGCTCCGGCACGGCCGCTTCCGCGAAGCGCGAGAGCGGCACGAAGCGCGCGCCCTCGATGCGGTTGAAGCGCCATTCCTCCTCCTCGCGGCAATCGACCAGATCGATCTCGCCGCTGCGGATCGCGGGCAGCAGTTCGGAAACCCGGGCCGCGGTCAGCTCCATCCCCGCTTCCGGATCCGGCAGGCCGCTGTTCATCGTTCCACGATGACCGGTGTGCCGATCTCGGCGTTCTCGAAGAATTTCTGCGCCATCTTGTCCGGCATGCGGACGCAACCGTGGGAGGCCGCGTAGCCCGGCAGGTAGCCGGTGTGCATGCCCACCGCGGGAGCGAAATTCAGATAGTTGAACATCGGCGCGCCCTCGTAGTAGCAGCCGGGGGGCACCGGTTCGTTGTGGGCTTCCGCGTCGTCGTCCACGATCCGGTCCGTGCCCTTTTCCTTGAACACCCCGTAGCTGGAGGAGCGGTGCCACTTGTCCTTCTGCTTCACCTTGTAGGTGCCGGAGGGGGTGTCGCGCCCTTCCTTGCCGGTGGAGATTTTCGAGACCCCGGCGAGCTGGCCGCCCTTGTAAAAGAAAGCCTTCTGCTGGGTCAGGTTGATCCGGATCTTGGCCGGGCCGCTCAGATGGTCGCCGTCCCAGTAGGACACGTCGTCGGGGATCGGGCTGGATTTCCAATCATGCTCGCGTTTGTTCGTGAATCCCGCCATGTAGCGGGATTCACCGCGCATGTTCGCCATCGTGCCGTCCAGCGTGGTGCAGGATACGGCGAGAAGCGGAAGGAGGGCGATGGGGACGAAACTGGCCTTCATGGTGGTTCGGATGCGCGGATGATAAACCGCAAAGGGATGCCGGGTCAACGCCCGCGGGTCGCGGCGCGGGCCGCAACACTCTGAAAGGCAAAGGGACCGTTTTATTCCCCGCGGCTTCCGCGCGGGGGGCTGCGCGGGCGCTTGCGCCTTGCCCGGGGCATGCTATGGAAGCGCTCCCCGGCCATCCGGGACGCCACCATGCCGAACTACGATTACGTCTGCCAGAGCTGCGGCCACCGTTTCGAGGTCTTCCAGAGCATGAACGATGCGAAGCTGGAGGATTGCCCGTCGGAAGGCTGCGGGGGAAAGGTCAAGCGCCTGCTGGGCACCGGCGCGGGCCTGATTTTCAAAGGCGCGGGATTTTACCAGACCGACTACCGCTCGAATTCCTATCAGCAGGGCGCGAAGCAGGAGAGCGCGGCTGCCAAGCCGGCCGAGTCCGCGCCGGCACCGTCCGCCGCGCCCGCCGCCCCGGCCAAGACGGATTGAAGCGGCGCGCTTCCCAAAGGCGGAAGCCTTTGATACCCCTCGCCCCATGGCCGAAGAAAAACAGGAAAAGCCGCGCGGAAGCTGCCTCGGGAAATTGGTCTCGCTGCTTACTTTCGCCGGTGTGGCCGGTCTCGGCGCGGCCGTTTTCTTCGTCGCCAAACCGCAGGATCTCTCCGACATCAAGGGCCGCGGCCCCGCCGCCGGGCTGCACGGCGGCAAGGCGCGGAACCTGAAGGCCGTCATCGACAATGCCGTCCAGCGGGGCTACCCGCTCACCCTCACCGAAGAGGACATCAACCTCTACCTGAAGGAAACGCTTGTCGCGAAGCAGGAGGGCCGCGCGGCGGAATCCGTCAAAATCGAGGGCGTGTGGGTGCGTCTGGAAGACGACCTTGCGGAGCTTGTCATCGAGCGCTCGATCAAGGGCCGGCCGTGCACGGTTTCCATGTATTTCCGGGTGGTGCAGGAGCTGGATGTGCAGGGCCGCACCGTCACCAGCGTGGAGCGCCACGGCGGGCCGCTCGTTCCCGCGCTGCCGCGCTTGGCCTGGCTGACGAAGGGCGGGCGTTTCGGCAGCCTGCCCGTGCCGCAGGGCTATCTGCGCCTGCTGGTGCTGTCTTCCTATGAGAAGCTGGCGAAGGTGTACGAGCACGAGCTTCACATGGCCTTCGAGGAAATGAGCCGCATCCGGATCGAGGAAGGCAAGCTGGTCCTGGATCCCCGGGCCGGCGGCGGCTCGGCCTTGCCCGTCCCGGGCGGAACGTTTTGATTCGGGATCGCCCATGAGAATGTCCGGCTGCCGTCTTTTCCTCCTGCTCGCCGCCGCGCTGCCCGCCGGCGCGGAGGAGACGCCGCCGCCCGCGGCCATCCCGGTGGAGGAGCCCGCTGCCGCGATGGTGCCGGACCCGGTCCCCCGGGAAGTCGCCCCCGGCGGGAATATCCCGCAGCCGCAGGCGGAGGAGCGCGCTACCAGCCGCTCCGGCATGTTCCGGGTCAGCGGCGGCGGCCCCGGCTCGCGCACCCAGCGCAGCGCCGTCGCGCTGCTGCTGGAGCAGGCGAAGGACGACTTCGAGGAACTGATGCGCGAGCGCACCGAGCCGCTGGAGAAAGAGCCCGTGAACCCCGGCAAATTCCTCGCTCCGGAAACGAAGCTGGACGACTTCAAGATCCCGGTGGAC
>CBFGVD010000196.1:0-6664 GCA_965651965.1 uncultured Verrucomicrobiaceae bacterium
ACTTGAACGGTTTGATAATCGCTTCGATTTTCTTCATGGTGCGGCGGATTGGTCAGAGACAGTTTGAGCAAGCCCCATGCCAAATGCGGCAGGGAATTTTTTAAAACTCCCGGAGCCTACTTCGGGCGGCGTGTGATGGCGAGTGCAAAACCCGTCAACGTGAAGACATTCCGGTATTAAGGCAGCATCGGGCGGAGCATGGAAAAAATCCGCACGATAGCCGCGGGACCGCGCGTTTTCCGGGATTCCCCCCGGGCTAACATGGACTTCAGGGGGCTTCTTCGGGGGATGCGGCGGCGAGAGGGGAAGATACCGGTCGGCCGTCCGGGTGATGTGGTTCCATATCGACCGGCAGCCGGAGCGCGGGCCGCCGGAAAGGCTCTTCTTCCGGAGCCTCCGGCGGGCCTGGTTTCCGGAAAGATGCGGGTGGAAAATCCGGCGCGGATTGTACGTTGATCCGGGGTGAAAGATCCCTCACTTTCCGGGCGTTCCCAGCAACATCAGAGCGTATGAAGAAATTGATTTTGACCCTTGCCGCCGCCTGTCTCGTTTCTCCGGCCATGGCCCAGGAGAAGAAGATCGAGATCACGGGCAATGACCAGATGCAGTTCAACACCAAGGCCATCGAGGTCACGGCGGGTGAGAAAGTTTCCCTGACCTTCAAGCACATCGGCGTGCTTCCGAAAACGGCGATGGGCCACAACGTTGTGATCCTGAAAGCAGGCACCCAGGTGCCCACCTTCGCCACGAAGGCGATGCAGGCCGCCGCGACGGAATACATCCCGCAGGACGAGGAATCCAAGAAGATGGTCGTGACCCACACGAAGCTGCTCGGCGGCGGAGAGTCGCAGACCATCACTTTCACCGCTCCCGCGGAAGCCGGTGCCTACCCCTACATCTGCACCTTCCCCGGCCACTTCGCGCTTATGCAGGGCGTGATGACGGTGAAGGCGAAGTGAGTTTCGCTTCCGGTCCGTTTTTCCGATCCCCGTCCCGCTCCGGCGCGGACGGGGATTTCATTTTCCGGACCTCGCGGCTACTTCCCGCAGGCGCACACCGGCGCGGGAGACGGACCGCCGGAGCGTGCCGCGGTTCCGGGCTTGGCGCCGGGGTAGGGCGGATTGATGCAGGCGAATGCCGGGCCGCCCTTGCTCAGGGGCGTGTCCCCGACCAACACGCCGGGCAGGCTGGCAGTGTCCTCCGGACCGTAAGGTGAGCGCGGGGCCACGATCTCGTATCCGCCGTCCCTCCGCTCCAGGCGCTGCGGCGGGCTGGAGGAAATCTGGCCGTCGGAGGAGAAAAAATAGAGGTTTGCGGGCGGTGAAGCCTGATCATCCGCGGGCGTGAGCCGCAGGCGGATTTCCGCAGCATCCGGGGCGGTGACCACCTCCGCCTTCCAGTGTTCCAGGGGGCGTGGGATCTCCGCGCGCGCTTGCTCGAAGGCCGTTGCGAGAGCGGGGTCCGGCTTTTCTTCGTCTGCGGCGGGCAGCTCGATGGAAAGCTCCTTCTTGCCGGGGTAGCAGCCGTCCGCGCAAGCCATCCAGGAGGCGGTGGCAGCGAGCTTCACCCGCGCGGGAGGCTCCGCGGGCGGGGTGATTGCCACCAGCAGCATCACGTCCCGCTCGTAGCCGTGCACGGGGTGGATCGCCATCATGCTTTTCTCCGGATAGGGCCACAGGACCGGCCCGGCGGAGAAACCCGCCGGCAAGCGCCACTCCAGCTTCACCGGCACGCCGGCGATGCCCGGATTCCGCCAGTAGGTGTGGAAGCCCTCGTGGTGATGGATCTTTACCCCCACGGTGAAGGGCTCGCCCTTGCCGACGACGGCGGACTCGGACACCAGGGAGATGTCGATTCCCTTCACGGGCTTTTCCTCCGCGGCCCCGGGAGCTGCGGAAGAGAGGGCGAGAAGCAGTGCTGCAAGGGGCTTCATGGCGTGTCCTTCCAACGTCGGGGGAGGACCCCGGCTGTCAAGAATCTCCCCGGCGGTTTTCCGGCGGTCAATCCTCGTCGTCCTTCGCGCCTTTCACGCGGACCTTGCCGCGCAGCTTGGCCTCGATGAAGCCGTCGATGTCGCCGTCCATCACGTGCTGGATGTTTCCGGTTTCGTGGCCGGTCCGCAGGTCGAGCACCTTCTGATACGGCTGGAAGACGTAGGAGCGGATCTGGTTGCCCCAGCCGATGTCGCCCTTCTCGCCATAGGCGCGTTCGGCCTCGGCCTTGCGCTTGTCCTCCTCCAGCTGGAAGAGCTTGGCCTTCAGGATCTCGTAGGCGAGCTCCTTGTTCGCGCCCTGCGAGCGGGCATTGGTGGAGCGGATCAGGATGCCGGTGGGCAAGTGGCGCAGGAGCACGCCGGTCTCCACCTTGTTCACGTTCTGGCCGCCCTTGCCGCCGGAGCGCATGGTAGTGATCTCGATGTCCTTGTCGTTGATCTCGATCTTGATCTCGTCGTTGATCTCCGGGGTGGCATCCACGGAGGCGAAGGAGGTGTGGCGCTTGCCCGCGGAGTCGAAGGGGGAGATGCGCACCAGGCGGTGCACCCCGCGCTCGTTCTTCAGGTAGCCGTAGGCATAATCGCCCGTGATTTTCACGGAAGCGCCGCGCAGGCCGGCCTCGTCGCCGTCTTCCCAGTAGATCGTTTCGCAGGAGAAGCCCTTCCGCTCCGCCCAGCGGGTGTACATGCGGAAGAGCATCTGCGCCCAATCGCAGGCTTCGGTGCCGCCCGCCCCGGCCTGGATGACCAGGTAGCAGGAGGAGGAATCGTTCGGCCGGTCGAGCAGCGTCAGGAGCTCGAAGGAGGAGATGTCCTTGTCGAGGTCCGCGGCGGCGGCCACCGCCTCCATGGCGGCATCGTGGTCATCGAATTCCTTCGCCAGCTCGATCGCCGCGAGCAGGTCGTCGTAGCGCCCGTTGAGCTTTTCATAGCCGCCGAGCTTTTTCTTCAGGCCGGCGATGCGGGTGTTGGTGGCCCGGGCCTTTTCCTGGTTGTTCCAGAATTCGGGGTCGCCCATGGCGGCCTCGAGGGATCCGATTTCGCGTTCCAGGGTCGGGACGTCAAAGATACCTCCCGAGCTGGGTCAGACGGCTCTTCAGAGCGTCCGTATCCAGCGCCGAGAGGTCGGCGGTTTGTGGTTCGGCCATAAGTGGGCGGGAAGGTGGGGACGCGGTGCGGGGGAGTCAAGTTCCGGCGTACAGGCGGGAGAGCGATGAAAACCTCGGTTTGTTTGAAAATAGTTGAATCCTTATGGTCAGGGGTTATTTAGCCCGTACCCACTCTCCCCGGAGCACGACACGAATGATTCCTCATGAAAGTATTGCTCGCGGACGACGATCCGATCCTGCACCGGGTCCTGACCCATCGCCTTGGCCGCGAGGGATATGAAGTGCTCTCGGCCTACAACGGGCGGGAAGCGTTGGAACTCGCGGCGCGACAGCCGCCGGACCTTCTGATCCTGGACGGGATCATGCCGGAGCTGGACGGCTTCGCCGTGCTCCGCGAATGGCGGGCCAAGGAGGACCTGGCCAAAATACCGGTGGTGATGCTGACCGCACGAAACCGGGAGGAAGATGTGGTCGGTGCCTTTGAAGGCGGGGCGGTCGATTACCTGACGAAGCCGTTCAGCCCTGCGGAGCTGGTGGCGCGGGTGAAGCGCGTGATGGCGGATGCCGCCCAATCGTGAGCCATGAAAGCGGCGGCACTTCTGGGTGCGTGGATCGCGGTGCTCGCACCCCTGGGGGCTACATCGCTGGAGCGCGGGCTCGCGGCAAAGGCCGCGGGCGATCTCCCGCGCGCGGAACGGGAGCTGGTCTCCGCCGTGAAGGGGCAGCCGGGGAATGCGGAAGCATGGTTTCACTACGGCACGGTGCTCGGCTGGCAGAAGCGCTACGACGAAGCGGCCGCGGCGCTCGACCGGGGTCTGGCGCTCGCGCCCCGCGATTTCGATCTCCGTTTGGCACGGGTCAGGGTCAGGGCATGGCAGGGCGATTACGATACCGCCGCCCGCGAGCTGGAGGCGCTGGGACGTGAGTTCCCCGGCAACGAGGAAATCGAGGTGATGCAAGGTCGTGTGGCCGGCTGGCGGGAAGAGAAGGCCGCGGCGGCGGGGTATTACCGGCAGGTCCTCGAAAGGAATCCCCGTCAGGTGGATGCCCTGACCGGAATGGGGGATCTGGCGCGCGAAGCCGGCCGAAAGGAAGAAGCATTGGACTATTACCGGCGCGCCGTGGACGTGGATCCCTCGCCGGATGTGGCTGGACGGGTCGCCTCCTTGGAAAGCGAGCGCGACTGGCGCGGGAACGCCGGATTCACCGCCAGCACGCTCTCCGGGCCGGGGGACGATTGGTGGAGCGTGTGGGCGCAACTCAGCCGCCGGATGGGTCCGGGCGCGACGTGGGTCCGGATCGAGCAGGGCGAACGCTTCGGACTCCAGGACACCTTGTTGGAAGCCGGTTGGGAGGGGACGGTGCACGAGCGCGCCGCGCTGACGGCGTTGCTGGGCGGTTCGCCGGATGCCGATTGGGCCGCGGAATGGTACGGCGAATCCCGCTTGCGCCTGCAGACGGCGGAAGGCTGGCCGGACGCCTTGTTCGAGATCCGCCATGCCGATTATGCGAGCGGCGGCGTATGGACCTTCCGCACCGGGATCGAGCGCGAGTTTTCCGCCGGTTGGCGCGGCTCGCTTCGCTGGGTGCATCAGGAGTTCGAAGCGGGCGATGCCACCGAGGGTTGGATCGCCGCAATCGAGCGGGACCTGGGTTCGGGCTGGTGGTTCCGGATCGGGAATGCCGGTGGTGCGGAATCCCTGAGCAGCCAGATCATCGGGCAGCCCGGGGGCGTGCGGCGCTCCAGCACCTGGTTTGCCGGGCTGCGCGGGCCCCTCGGCGGGGAGCACCGCGGCTGGCGGGTGGATCTCGAGTTCGAAGACGTTCGGAAAGGCGCGGACCGCCGCGGGATCTCGGTAGGCCTTTTCCAAGAGTTCTGATGCTGCTGCTTCATGTCATCCTTTGGGTTGCGCTGGCTTTGCTGGCGGCGGCCCTCCTACTGTGGCTCGCGCTGCTGCTGTCCCATGCGGCGGAGGCCCGCCGGGAGAAACGCGCCGCGGCCATGGGGGATTTCTGGCTGGACCGGCTGCTGCCCGTGCTGGGGGGCGAGAGCGAATCCGCGACCTTGCCCGCCGTGCGCAACCGGGAGGAACTGGACGTGGTGCTCGCCTTGCTCAGGGAGCTCCTGGACCGCTTCAGCGGGTCCTACCGGGAGAAACTCGGCGAGGTCCTGTCCCGCGTGGGCGCGGAAAGCTACGGCCTGAAACTCCTGCAAAACCGGGCTGCCCACGAGCGCCTGCGCGGCGCGGCTTTGCTCGCGTGGTGCGGGGACAATGAAACTGTGGACCGGGCCTTGCTGGGGGGGCTTGGCGACAGGGATGCGAGGGTGCGGCTGGAAGCGGCGGACGCGCTGGTCCGCCGCGGGGTGAAGCTGGAAGCCGGTCCGCTGCTGGTTGCCTTGGAAAAAGAGGGCATCGGCAGGTCCTTGCGCACCCGCGATCTTTTCCGCCGCTGGGGTTCCACCACCGCCGTGGATTGGCAGCTCTGGTTGCACCGGGATTGGAACGAGGACGCGCGGGTGCTCCTGCTGGAAGCCGCGAATGCCTCCGGCACCTGCGAGGCGGAGCTTTTTTCGAAACAGGCGGGCCATCCTTCGCCCCGCGTCGTCATCGCTTCCCTGCATGCTTTGGAAAGCGCGGCCGATCCCGCCGGTGCCGCGGCCGCGCGCGCGGTCTTTTCGCACAAACGCCCGCAGGTCCGCCGCCAGGCAGCCCGCACCTTGGGCGCCTGCGGCGGAACGCTCGAAGACCGGGAGGCGCTCTTCCGGCTTCTGGAGGATGAATCCTTCGAGGTGCGGAAGGCGGCCTTCGCCGCGCTGCTCCATACGGGCGCTGCCACGGCTCTCGCGCAGCACCGGCCCGCGGACCGCTGGCAAGAGGAACTCTACCGGGAGGCGGGGCTGGCGGCTCCGGCAGGGGCGTGATCGAGTGGATCCACGGGGATGCCTTCAAGGCCTTCGTCTGGACCACGGGGCTTGCCATCCTGACCCTGCAGGGGCTTCAGAACGCGATCTATGTGGTCCAGATCCTGCGGGCTTTCCCCGAGTTCCTGCGATCCCGAAGGCGGGCTTCGCGCCTGCGGGAGTGGTGGCTGCTGACCTCCCCGGTGACGCCGGGCGTCACGCTGCTCGTGCCGGGTTACAACGAGGAAGCCACCATCGTGGAAAGCGTCCGCTCCCTGCTGGCCCTCCGCTACCCCGAGCTGGAGATCATCGTGGTGAACGACGGCTCGAAGGACGCCACCCTCCAGCGCCTGATCGAGGCTTTCGACCTCGAGCCGGTCACCCGCGCGCTCCCGCGGCGGGTGGAATACAAGCCCGTCCGCGGCGTTTACGGTTCGCGGCGGCTGCCGAACCTGCTGGTGGTGGACAAGGAAAACGGCGGCAAGTCCGACGGCCTCAACGCCGCCCTCGACCTCGCCCGGCATCCGCTGGTCTGCGCGGTGGATGCGGATTCGCTCCTGGACTCGGAATCCCTGCTCCGCGCCGTGCGGCCTTTCATCGACGAGCCCGAAGAAACCGGCGCGGTGGGCCGCGTCCTGCACGGAGTCAGAGAAGGCGATC
>CBFGVD010000197.1:0-6656 GCA_965651965.1 uncultured Verrucomicrobiaceae bacterium
AAAAGCACGCACGGGAGCGGCGGCGTCTCAAATCACGCCTCGATCGCGAGCGTCTTCCCGCGCAGCTCGGCGGCCGCGGCGGCGGGAGCGGTCTCGCACGGTTCCGCCGCCAGCGCCCGGCATGTCACGATGCAGCCCCGCATCGCCAGCAGCACCCGCGGCAGAAGCGCGGTGCGCACCAGCGGATGGATGCCACCCGCCAGATGGAACCACGGCGGCGTCTTGCCGGAAAAGCGCAGCAGCACCACCCGCGCCCGGCACTTCGAGGCGAGGGCGGCGATGTGGGGCGACCACGGGCTCTCCTCCACCGCGCTGCCCTTCCAATTCGCCACCTCCCCGGAAGGGAAGACCGCCAACAGGCCGCCGCCGCGCAGGTGCTCCAGCGAGCGCCGGAGGGAAGCGGCATTCTTCCGCGCCGCGCCCTCGCCGCCCAGGATCGACAAGGGCAGCATGAAATCCCCGAGCACGGGCAGCTCCGCCGCCATCTCGTTCGCCATGAGCAGCGTGTCCGGCCGCCGAGCCATGCACAGGGCCCCGAGTGCAAGGGCATCCGCCCCGCCGAAGGGATGGTTCGCCATCACCACCACCGGCCCGCTTTCCGGAACCGCGGCGGAAAAGCCGCTCGCCCGCAGCTCCAGACCGAAGGCGGCTAGAGCCGCGGCGAAGGGTTCTCCCTCCGCCGCCGCGGCTTCGCGGAAGGCCGCGCGCACGCGCTTCAGGCCCAGCAAGTCCTCCAGGCTACCCCGCAAGCCGCCGCGCCAGCCCCCGCCCTCCAGGAAGGGGAGGGCGGCGCGCAGGTCGAAGGGCTCGCGGTCCGGCGGCATGCCGCGCAGTCCATCCCAGCGCGGGAAAGGATCAAGCCTTTCCCTGCTTGAGGAGATCGCGGATCTCCATGAGAAGTTTTTCCTGATTGCTCGGCGCGGGCGGCGCGGCGGGTGCGGCCTTCTCCTTTTTCAAGACTCCCAGCGCCTTCTTGACCACCAGATAGACGGCAAATGCCACCAGGACGAAGGAAATGAAATCGGTGATGAACTGGCCGTAGTTGATCGCGGATTCCGGCACGGCCGCCGCCACTTCCTTCCCGTTCTCGATCTTGGCGGGAACGCCATCCTTCAGAACGTGCTTCATCTTCTTGAAGTCGATGCCCGCGATGAGCATGCCGAGAGGCGGCATGAACAGGTTGTCGACCAGGGATTTCACCACGGTGCCGAAGGCTCCGCCGATGATGATGCCGACGGCCATATCGATGAGGTTGCCCTTGAAAGCGAATTCCTTGAAGTCCTTGAGCATGGCGATTTTGGGAAAGTTCGCTCCCATGGAAGCAGTGTTTCTAACACCATGCAATGACGATTCTTGCGGTGCTCGGCCTTGTCATATTCAGAGGAGCTACTGGGCGAGGCTCACCTCCAGGCGGACGAAGGTTTGCGAGCGGTCCCCGGGCAAGTCCACCGCCAGCCAGCCGTCCTGGAGCGGGGGGATGGGATCGATGGCGCTGTCGAAAAGCGTTTCCGCCCAGCCCTCCAGATTGTCGGAGACGCGCACGCGCCAGATCAGGTCCGTCTTCGTCGCATCATAGCGGAAGAGGAACTGCCGTGCGCCGCCATCCTGCGCCAGCACGGGCAAGAGATGCAGCACCGGATCGTACGGATCCACCCCGAGGGCGTAGCGGATGATATTCGCGACGCCGTCGCCCGCGGGCCCGGCCTCCGGGCCGGAAATCGCGTCGTCCGCCGCTTCCGCCGCGCTGAAGCCGTTCGCGCGCCAGTGGGCGTAGGTGCCGGGGACCAGCTCGATCTCGTCGCCCTCCACCGTGAAGTTGTCGAAGCGGTTGTTCCCCGCCGTGCCTCCGCCGCCCTGGGTGAAGGTGAAGCGGATGCCGAAGAGGGGGTTGTCGTTCACCGCCTCGATCCCGCGGAAATCCAGCGCGATGACCACCGGGTCCGCATCCGGCGGAAGGATGGTGGTGAAGGGCGTGTAACTGCTGCCGTCCAGGGTGTAGGAGACATTCTGGATGCCCGCGCCCTGGCCGGAGCGGCGGGTCTCGTATTGGATCACGATGTCCCGGTGGCCGGTGGTCGGCAGCTTGTAGGTGAGGGTGGCGCCGAGCGGATTGTTCGCCCGCAGGTGGGAACCCACCCCGTCGCCGTTGCGCGCGTTCAGGGCGGCGAAACCCTGGTCCTGGGAATCGTGCTGGATGACTTCCGCCCCGCCCGAGACGGTGCGCGTGAGCGTGGCCCCGCCGATCGTCTGCACGGGGTTGAGGAAGTTGTTGTTGTTGAAATTCCAGTAGTGGAGCAGCTCGCCGGGCGGAGGCGCGGTGGCGGCGAATTCCGCCGGTGCGGACCAGCGGCTCCAGCGGCCGCTGCTGTCCTGGTGGCGCACGCGGAGGCGGTAGGTCCTCCCCGGCTCCGCGATCCCCAGCGGGATCGAGACGGTTCCGGGCAGGGAACCGCTCTCCTCTTCCCAGATACTATCGATCTCGTATTTCCGCGGGCTGCCCGCCGCGTAGCCGGGCACGCCGGGACCGGATATTTCCGCCAACCGCCACTGCACGCGCGCATAGGTGCCCGCCCCCTGCGGATCGGCGAAGGCGGAGGAGGCGAAACGCAGGTCGCTGACCGGATGTCCCGGATCCCCCAGGTAGATCGCGGAGGGGGTCTGCGGGACGGCGGCATCCGCCGCGTCCGCGGCGAGGTATTGGTAGCCGTAGCCGAGCTGGTTGCCGTTGTTCACCGTCCACGCTCCGCCGGGCCAGGCATTCGTGGCGTAGTCCCGCAGGTAAACCATCGAGTCCTCGTGCTCCATGGTACCGCTGGAGGCCTCGCTGCGCAGCCAGCGCGTCCAGCCGCCGCCGATGCGGCTGTCCCCGAAGCTGGTGCGGTAGAAGTTCCCCCTGTGGTTGGTCTGCCCGTTCGCGTTCCCCTCCGTCCCCTGCGTGCGCGGGTGCAGGTTCCACATCGCCGCATCCGCATCCGCCCAGGTGAGGGCCTGGCCCGCAGGGTTCACGATCGCCGCGAATTCATCGATGAGCTGGCCGATCTGGCCGCCGCCCGGAGCCGGATCGGAAGCCATCAGGTCCAGCAGCTCCCGGGCCCGGTTCCGGTACTCCAGGGCCAGCGCGGGGTTCTGGAGGATCGATTTGTAGGCATGGATCACGCCGGGATAATTCGTGCCGCCGACATTGGTGACGTGGTGGCTCTTCGCGATGTACATCATGTCCAGGTCCCAGGGCATGGGTACCCAGCGGTTGTCGCTGGAGCGGTGGTAGAAGTAGTGGTTGTAGCCGCCGCGCACGTCCACGTTTCCCGTCAGGCGGTTCAAGGCGTGGAAGGTGTAGTAGGCCTCCATGTCCATGTTCTCCCGCCACCAGGATTCGCCCGGGCTGCCGCTCACGTGGGCGTCCCGGAAGGCGTTCCAATCCGAGGAATCGAGCGGCTGGGTAATGCCCTGGTTCTTTTTGTCCCCGGAATTCCCTTCGATCTTGTAGATGCTGCCGTCCGGCAGCCCGCGCTCGTCCAGGAAGGACCCGTCCGGCTGCTCCACGGCCAGGTACAGTCCCCAGAAATCCCCCGCATACTGGCCGTCCGCATTCCCGATCGGGTCGTTCACGGTGGTTCCCGCCTCCGGTGTCTCCGTGGCGCCGCGCACCACGCGGAAGTGGTAATAGTGGGTATTCGGCGAAGGCAGGCCGCCGAGCTGGAAGGCCTTGTAGGAAGATGCCTCTTCCACCCCCGCCATGCCGCGGTGGACCGCCGCCCAGGGACTGGCGCAGGCATCCCCCGAGAAGGAGCCCCAGGTCTCGGCATACTCCTCGCCGAAGTTGTCCTTGGCCGGCAGGTCGCGGGCCCGGTTGAAGAAGAAGCGCCACTTGTTCTTGCCCGAGACATAGGTGGAAGCCTCGCCCCGGTTCCTGAATTCGATATGATCGTACACCGTGCCGCCATGCACGAAGGTGCCGCGGAAGCGCACGGCATCCGAACCGCCGCTGTACTGCGAATTGATGACATCCGCACCGTCCGCGATGAGCGTGTAAACGGGCAGGTCGTCCAGCAGGGTCGTAGGGAAGGTCTGGAGCGGGGTGGTGCCGGGGCGCAGGGCTCCCTTCCAGGATAGCTGGCCGTTGTACACGTAATAGGCGAAGTTCGGCTGCTCGTCGTCCGCATAGGGCACGGTGGCGGCGTTTCCCTGGCTGTCCGTGATGGTGATCTTGTAGCGGATCAGGCGGCGGTTCGTCTGGACGGAGGCCGGCATGAGGACGGAGTAAACGGAGTCGTTCGCGGTGACATCGCCGTTGGTCCCGTTGTCCCGCATGTTGAAGCTCGTCCAACCGCTGGCATAGGCGGCATCCGTGAGCCGGATGTATTCGCCCGGGTTCACGATCTGGTACGCCAGCGTGACGGAAGCCACGCCCTGCGGATCCGTGACCCGCGCGGTGATCCGGACCGATTGGCCCGCCACCGGCTGGACCGGGGAGTGCGCCACCTGCCTGATCTGCGGCGGGATCTGCCCCGCCGCGCGGCGGACGGAATTGACCGCTCCCGGCGTCGGGGCCGGGGAGCTGTTGACCACGCTCGCAAGCTCCAGGTCCATCGAGAAATCGCTGCTGCCGCCGAGCGAGGTATTGAAACCGTGCACCGCGATCACGTTCGTGCCGCCGAAGAGGTAGTCCCCCGCATTGGGGATGATGATCTCATCCCAGGAATTGTCGTGGTTCCCGGGAGCCAGATAGTTGTAGGGAAGCTGCCCCCAATCCACGTAGCGGCGGTCCACTTCCTGGCCGTTGATCCAGATCACGCAGCCGTCATCGATGCGGATGCGCAGGCGGAGCTGGTCCGGAATCGCGTCCGCAGGGACGGTGAAGCTCTTGCGGAAATAGACGCTGCCGTAGTTGTAGCGCATGTCCCCGAGGGTCGTATTGATCCCCGGATCCCCGTAGCCGATGCCCGCCTGTCCGCTGGACCAGGTTGAGTCGGAGAAAGACGTCTGGCGCCATGCTTCCACGGGATTCGAGGCTTCCTCCGTACCTTTCTTGTACCTCCACCCGCTCGCCTGGGAGGGGATGTAGGTCACCGGGCCTGTCTCCACCGCGCCGGAGCAGCGCCAGGAACCGCCGAGGTCATTGTCCAGGCCGGGGTGGAGCAGCTCGGCCGAATTCCCCGCACCGTCCGCGGCGGTCGGCCAGGGAAAGCCGACGCCGTAGTCCACGCGGTCCCTCAGCACGCCGCCGCCGTCCCGCAGGTCGATGCTCTCGCCGCTGGAGTTCAGCTTCCCGGTCCAAGGGCCCAGCGCCGTCTTCCCGTACTTCGCGAGGATGACGGCGGGATCTTCCGCGACGACGAGATACCCCCCCGCGGGCAGGCTGGTGCCGCCGGGAAAGGTGTAGGTGACGGCGTCCGAGAGCGTCCAGCCTGAGAGATCCAGCGCCGTATCGCCGGGATTATGGAGTTCGATGAATTCCTCCAGGCTCGTCTTGTCCGCGGGCTTGAAGTGGGACTCGTTGATCACCGCGGTATTCGGCACCAGGGGCGTGGTGGTGAAGCTGAGCGTGTCCGGGGCCCAGGCCGGGCCTGCGGAATTCGTCGCCCGGCAGCGGAAATAGTAGGTCGTCTGGGGGTCCAGCCCGGCGGCGAAATAGGAGAAGTCCCCCTCCTGCGTGCCGAGATCGGCCGAGGAGGCCCAGGCACCCGGATTCGTCCCGCCGTTCGAGGTGCCGTAGTAGATCGTCACCGCCGGGGTCTCGCCGCCGTTCGCCGTGATTTCCCCGCGCAAGCTCGCGGTGGTGCCGGTGATGCCCTCCGCGCTGCGGTTCGCCACCGCAGGCAGGGCCACCGGAGGCGTGGCGAAGCTGGCCGTGGCAGGGGCCCATACGGAGCCGCCGGCATTTTCCGCGTAGGCGCGGAAATAGTACGTGGTGCCCATCGAGAGCCCCTGGAGCGCGGTGGTGGCGGACCCCGCCAGCTCGCCGAGGCTGGCGGAGGCCTCCCAGCTCCCCGGCGTCGTGCCGCCGTCGCTCGTGCCATAATAAATCGTCACCGCGGGATTCTCCCCGCCGCTCGCCGTCACCTCCGCGCCAACGGTCGCGGTGGAGGGTGTGATGTCGGCCGCGGCGAGATTCACCACTGCCGGAGGCAGCGGCACGGTCTCGAAGTTGGAACTGGAAAGCGCCCACGAACTGCCCGCCGGATTCGTCGCCCGGGCGGTGAAGAAATACGTGGTGGCCGGAGCAAGGCCGGAGATGGCGCCGGAATAGTTCCCGGAGTGGGTGCCGGGAAGCGCCAGGGAATGCTGCCAATTCGCCGCATTCAGCCCGCCATCCGCGGTACCCCAATACAGGGTGATGGCGGGCGCGCCGTCTCCGGTATCCGTCACCTCTCCCTGGAGCACGGCGGATTCCGCACCCACGCCGGTGGGCGGCAGATTTTCCAGAACCGCGGCCCCCGGGGGTACCAGCGAGGTGCCGTCCAGGCGGATATTGTCGAAATGCGAACGGCCGGTCCCGCGGGCTTGCAGGAGGATCCGGATCGTCTTCCCGACGGCGGCGGGGTTGTCCGGCGTATCGAAGACCAGGGCGGGAGCATCCCCGAAGGTCTGCGCCGGCAACTCCGAGGCATTGAAAATCCCCGTCGCATAGACGGTTCCCTCCGTATCCGCGAGGA
>CBFGVD010000198.1:0-6604 GCA_965651965.1 uncultured Verrucomicrobiaceae bacterium
AAAATATACAGCGTGGGGTAATGAAACCGGTTAAGTCGTTTGTCTATCTGAAAGGAGGAGAAAGGGAGCAACCGAATTTCTACGCCGAGGCGTTCGCGCAGGAATCGCTTGATATCGACGCCTTCGGAAACAGCCTCGGCGGCTGGAAGGCGAAGGGAAAATCCGCCTGCGACTACGATCTCTCCGGTTCGGGCTACCGGACCTACAAGCCCGAACTGACACCCACGCCGGACGGCGGGGTTTTCGCCTCCATCCGGATCGACCACCGGCGCGGCTGGCTGGCCAGCGACGACCACGCGGTGCTGGAAGTGACGATCGCGAAGGACGGCTCGGTGGTTTCCGCGCAATCGAACCTGGCGCTCCAAGGGCGCACGATTTCCAGCGACGTGATCCGCACCGGCGGGACGATCAGCGGCGGGGTGCCGGGAGTGGGCGCGGCGGTGAAGGTGGGCGCGGACCTGACGGCCGATCTTTCTTCCAAGCTGCTGCGGGAAAAAGTGGTGGAGCCCGGCCGCGTGAATTTCCCGGCCGTGGTGAGGCACAATTACAACCTTCTCTTCCAGGCGATCCGGACGACCGCGGACCCCGCGCCGCAAACGGCGGGAACCGCGGGAACCGCGGAAAAGGATCCGCCCGCGCAGCCTCAAAATCCGGAGAAGCCCGCGCCCACCGCGGCCAAGCTGGAAATGAAAGGCGCGGGACAAGCCCAGGAAATCAAGAAATAGGCGGGGCGGCAGGGACTACCCCTTGCCGAGCTGGCCGCGGATCTCGCCGACGAGGCGTTGCAATTCGCCCATCAAACCGGGATCCGCTTGGCCGGGATCGAAGCGCAGCCGGTGGTGCAGGGCCAGGGCCTCGGCCATCAGCCCGTGCCGCGGCAGCCGCGGGGCAAGCTGCAGCAGCCAGGGTCCGAGCGGCATGCCGGGGGGGCGCTCCCCGAGGATCTTCCGCGCGGGTTTCTCCAGCGAGGTCAGGGGCGTCTCCGCGTGGAGGACCGGGCCGCGTTTCCGCCGCTTGTCCTCCGCGACTTGCTGGCGGGATTTCCAGAGATTCCTGCCGACGAAAGCCAGTCCTACCACGATGGGTGTCAGCAGGACGGCCGTGATGATGGCCATGTTCCCCGGTTGGTCGCGCCAGACGAGCAGGTCTTCGCGCAGGCGCTGCATCCAGTCCTGGAAGCCCTGGAAGCGGGACATCCGCGGGGTCTCCACGCCGGTCCAGTCCGGCGGGGTGAGGTCGACATCGATCCATTTCCCGGTGGATTCATCCCAGGCCCGGCACCAGGCATGGGCGTGGATGCCGCGCAGCACCGCTTCCCGGGACTTCACATCCCACTCCACCACGGCGAAGCCGGACACGTAGCGGGTGGGCACCCCGGCCTCCCGCAGCAGAAGGGCGGCGGCGGTGGCGAAGTATTCGCAGTGCCCGGCGCGCGACTGCTGGAGGAAAGCGCCGAGCAGGGTGCGATCCCCCTTGGCCAGCCAGGCCTTGCGCTCCTCGTTGCCCGCGGCCCAGCGCGATAAATTCGGCGGCACGGAGCCATAGCGGGTGTAGCGGAAATCCTGGAAATACTCGTGCAGGCGCTTGATCTTGGCGGCCACGGTCGGCTCCTCCCGCAGCCCGATTTCATCCGCCACCTCCTTGATGACCACGGTTTCTTCCTCCGGCAGGGAAAGCTCGGGGCGCATCCTCTTGTTCCTCAGGTTCCCTTCGTCCCCGATGGAGACCCATGGCGGGGCCTCGGTGGCGAAGGCCTCGTCCCACAGCACCCGGGCATCGCTCACCGGCTGGGAAGGCTTGATCTTGAAGGTGCCGAAGGAATTCCGCTCCAACTCCTCGAAAGCGAACCGGTGAAGGCTGGCGGCGGTGGCCGGCAGGGGCAAGAGGCCGCCGCGCTCCCGGATGGCCCCGCGGAGGCGGAAACGGGGCAGCGTCGGATCGATCGCAACATCCTGCTCCGGCAGGTCCGGCGGGCAGATCTGGAATTTGTCCGCCGGATCCTCGGGGTTCGCGGGGTTGCCGAGTTCGGCGAGAGCTTCGAAATCCTTGGACGCGGTAAACATGCCCTCCGGGATGGTGGTTTTCCAGGAGGTCCCTTTGTAGGTATTGTAGGAAGCCACGCGGAGCAGGCGGGGCAGCGGCCCTTTTTCCGGGATCAGGCGCCAGACGATCTCCGGGGATTGCTTGAGCTCGCCCATCTTGCCGATGCTCGTCCGTTGCTCCCGGGCGTATTCGAGCTGTGAATCCGAGCCCTGCCCGGAATGCCCCAGGGTGGCATAGCGATAGAGGGCGGTGAGGGCCTTTTGCCCGCCATAGCCGCCGGCCGCGGCAAGCCCCAGGCAGAGGGCGGTGGCGAATCCCAGGCCGCCCGCAAGGCCTGCACGGATCCGGCTCATGGAGATCAAGGCCCAGGCGACCAGGGGGAACAGGCAGGGGTAGAACCACGGCGCATTCGCATTCCGCCCCAGGCAAGCCGCCAGCAAGGTGGCGCAGAAATACACGTGCCCGAAACCGAAACGCAGGTCCCGGAAGGGCAGGCCGTGCTCTTCCGCATGCTGCCGCCGCCGCCGCACCATCATCGAGAAGGTGGAAAGCGACAGGGTGGGCGTGATGCCGTACGACTGCACGAACTGCAGCGGCATGAAAATGACGGGCAGCCAGGTGAAAACCCGTGCCATGGTGGTGATGCGCGGGCCCGGCTGCAGGAGCACCAGAGCCATCGCGAGGGTAAGGAAGAGCACGGAGAGACGCCAGGCGACGAGGGACGCCTTTTCCCCGAAGGCCCAGCGCACGCGGGTCCAGTGCGCGGCCTCGATCAGCAGGGCGCACGCGACGCCCGGCACGAGGCGCTCCGTGACGGCGGCCCAGAAGAGCACCGTGGCACCGAGGAGGTAGCGCGGGGGCGGCCGGTTCACGGGCGGGGCGGCGGGGTTCCGGGTTTCATCCGAGGCATGATCGCATGTTTCTCCGCAGCCGCCAGATCAGAGCATCTGCGGGAGGCGCATCAGGTCCTTTTCCAGCTCCGCGTGGCGCAGGAAGTGGCAACGGGGCACGGCTCCCGGCTTCTCCTCGCAGAGCACCAGCGCGGAGGCCTCGATGCCCGCGCGGTTCAGGCGGTCGAGGAATTTCGCACGGCTGCGCGACCAGCCTGAGAAGACGCACAGGCAGCCGGCGAGGTCATCCGCGTGGCGCAGGACGAGCTTCGCGAGGGAATCGAAATCCTCCTGCGGCGAGCTTTCCACCCCCGCGAGCACCTCCAGCAGGGTTTCCGCACGGGCGATGCCCTGGCCCGCGGTGATGACCCGCTCGTGCCCGGCGATGAACATCAGATCGATGAGGGATTCCCGCGCGTCCACCGCGACGATGAAGGAGGCGGCGACGGAGACGGCGTCCTCGAAAAGCTCCGCATCGCCCGCGGCGGGGAAGGTATCCAGGATCAGCCCGTGGCGGGGGAAAAAGGTATCCTCCAGCTCCTTCACCACCGGCTTGCCGGTGCGCGCCCAGGTGGGCCAGTGGATCAGGCGCAGCGGATCGCCGGACTGATAATCGCGCAGGCCGGTGAATTCCCCCGCGGCACCGGCGTGCTTCGCCACGGTCTCCCCGCCGGGCTGGAAACGGGCGCTGCCGGGCAGCTCGAAGCGGGGCAAGGGATAACGCCGCGGCAGGACCGCCAGATTGGCGGGAGGAGCGGGAATCCGCAGACAACGCTGGAACAAGCCGAGAGGGTCCGGCAGCACCACGCGCAGGTCGTTCATCCGGATCACCCCGCGCCGCCGCGGGACCAGCGAGACCTGGAACTGCCGGGCGGTCCCCGGCTTCAGCTCCCGCAGCAAGCCGCTGTGCCCGCCCTCGAAGAGCAGGCGGATCTCGCAGAGCCAGTTCCAGCGGTACCAGGCCAAACCGCGATCGAAGATATTCCGCTCCTCTTCCCCCGGCTCCCGGCTCGCGAGATACACGGCCATGGCGGGCCGCGGGTCGGGCGGGGTTTCCACCAGGCCGAAGCGGCGCAGGGCGCGCGGGCGCAGGTTCTTCAGGGTGACATGATAGGTAAGCCGTTGGCCCGCGGTGGCATGGAGCGGCAGCTCCCGCAGCGCCTCCAGCCGCGCCCGGCGGAAGGGCAGGGACAGCAGCGCCACGGCGGCAAGCGACAGCGCCAGGGCGAAAGTCTGGTATACCGCCGGCTCCGGATTTCCCGCCGCGGCACCGGTCGCCACCACGATGACGATCAGCACGCCGATCCCCGCGGGCCGGATCCTGCGCCGCAGGAAGTGATTCAGCGCCGTGCCGCCGGAATAAAACCTGTACTGAAACCGCTGCAGGAACGTGCCCGGCTTTTTCGCCGGGTCACGGGTTGCTTTGGGCGGCTGGGATGGCATCGGGGCTTTCCAGAACCTTCCCCCTGCCGCGCCCGCCGCCAAGGGCAAAAAGCCGGGATCAGGCGTGGTATTCCTGGATCGACTTCACCGTCAGCTCCTTCTCCTTCAGCGAGCGGATCGCTTTCACGGAGGCGATGGCGGCGGCGAGGTTGGTGCAGTGGCTGACCTTGTTCGCGACCGCTCCGGAGCGGATCTTCACCTCGTCCTCGCGGGCGGCGTGTCCGCTCGGGGTATTGATGATGAAGTGGATCTCCCGGTTCTTCATCATGTCGATGACGTGCGGGCGGCGGCCTTCGTTCAGCTTGTAGAGGCGGTGGCAGGGGATGCCCGCGGCGTGCAGGTGATCGTAGGTGCCGCCGGTGGCGTGGATCTCGAAGCCGAGGTCCACCAGCTCGCGCGCCACGTCCATGGCGGCGGGCTTGTCGCGATCGGAGACGGAGAGGAAGACATTGCCACTCGTCGGCAGCGGGTTGAAGGCGCTGGTCTGGCTTTTCGCGTAGGCCATGCCCCAATCCGGGTCGATGCCCATGACCTCGCCCGTGGAGCGCATTTCCGGGCCGAGCACGATGTCGATGCCGGGGAAGCGGTTCCAGGGGAAGACGGCCTCCTTCACGGAGAAGTGCGGCGGGATCACCGTCTCGGTGAAGCCGAGTTCCGGCAAGGTCTTCCCCACCATGATCTGCGCGGCGTACTTCGCGAGCGGCACGCCGGTGGCCTTCGAGACGAAGGGCACCGTGCGCGAGGCGCGCGGGTTCACCTCGATCACGTAGAGCTGCTCGTCCTTCACGGCGAACTGGATGTTCATCAGCCCCTTCACCTGGAGTTCGCGGGCGAGTTCCTTCGCCGCGCGGGTGATCTCTGCCTGGATCGAGGCGGAGAGCGAGTAGGCGGGGATCACGCAGGCGGAGTCGCCGGAGTGGATGCCGGCCTGCTCGATGTGCTGCATGATCGCGCCCACCACGGCCATGCTGCCGTCCGAGATGCAGTCCACGTCCACCTCGGTCGCGCCTTCCAGGAAGCGGTCCACCAGCACCGGGCGGTCCGGGGAGACGTCCACGGCCTCGCGCATGTAGCGGCGGAGCTCGTTCTCCTCGTACACGATCATCATGGCGCGGCCGCCGAGCACGAAGGAGGGGCGCACCAGCACCGGGTAGCCGATGCGCTCGGCGATCTCCGCGGCCTCGTCCTCCGAAACGGCGGTGCCGGCCTCGGCCTGCTTGAGGCCGATCTTGTCGAGCAGCGCGGAGAAGTGCTTGCGGTCTTCCGCCAGCTCGATGCTTTCCGGCGAGGTGCCGATGATAGGCACGCCGTGGCGCTTGAGGTCCGCGGCGAGATTCAGGGGGGTCTGCCCGCCGAATTGCACGATCACGCCGTGCGGTTTTTCCTGGTCGCAGATGTTCAGGACATCCTCCAGCGTGAGCGGCTCGAAGAACAGCTTGTCCGAGGTGTCGTAGTCGGTCGAAACCGTTTCCGGGTTCGAGTTCACCATGATGGTCTCGTAGCCGAGCTCCTTCAGCGCGAAGGCAGCGTGGACGCAGCAGTAGTCGAATTCGATGCCCTGGCCGATGCGGTTCGGGCCGCCGCCGAGAATGATGATCTTCTTCTTGTCGCTCCCGCGCGCTTCGTTTTCTTCGCCGTAGGTGGAGTAGAAATAAGGC
This sequence comes from uncultured Verrucomicrobiaceae bacterium, assembly GCA_965651965.1. Lineage (GTDB taxonomy): Bacteria > Verrucomicrobiota > Verrucomicrobiia > Verrucomicrobiales > Akkermansiaceae > Haloferula. The sequence goes on from CBFGVD010000198.1 coordinate 6,035, forward strand.
GTGTAGGCCTCGAACTCCGCCGCGCAGGTATCCACCAGACGGTAGGTCGGGATGATGCCGCGGGCCTTGCGCTCGGCGCGGATGGTGTCTTCCGTCGGCACATCGACCACGGCACCCTCGGGCTCGGCGCGGGCTTCCGCCAGCGGGCCGAGGTCCTTTTCCCCGTGGATGGAGGCATCGTGGATGGCCGGGGCGTGCGCGCGCGCCATCGCGATCTGGCGGTCGGAGAAGCCGAGGCGCTTGGCATCCTTCAGGTCGAGCGTGGCGAGATTCTTTCCTTCGTCGGCGATTTCCTTGAGATGATGAAGGAACCAGGGATCGATGGCGGTGGCCTCGAAAACTTCATCGATGCTCCAGCCGTTCACAAAGGCGGTCTGGAGCCAGAAGATGCGCTCGGCATTCGGCACGGCCAGCTTGCGCTCGATCTCGTCGCGCGTCGCTCCGTGCATGTCCTTCTTGTCGAAGCCGAAACCCCAGCGGCCCGTTTCGAGGGAGCGCAGCGCCTTCTGCATCGACTCCTTGAAGGTGCGGCCGATGGCCATGGCCTCGCCCACCGACTTCATCGATGTC
>CBFGVD010000199.1:0-6604 GCA_965651965.1 uncultured Verrucomicrobiaceae bacterium
CCCTACGTGAAGACTTCGCTCGCTCCCGGCTCGCGCGTGGTCACCGATTACTTCGAAGCGACGGACCTCCAGAAGGAACTCGACCAACTCGGCTTCCAGACGGTGGGCTACGGCTGCACCACCTGCATCGGCAACTCCGGCCCCTTGCACCCCTCGATCGAGGGCGCGATCCAGGAAGGCAGCCTCGTTTGCGCCTCGGTGCTTTCCGGCAACCGCAACTTCGAGGCCCGCGTGCACGGCTCGATCAAGGCGAACTTCCTGATGAGCCCGCCGCTGGTCGTCGCCTATGCGCTCGCGGGCCGGGTGGACCTGGACCTCACTACCGAGCCCCTGGGCAATGACAAGGACGGCAATCCCGTCTTCCTCAAGGATCTCTGGCCGAGCCACGAGGAGGTGAAAGAACAGCTCGCGGCCGCCCTGAAGCCCGCCGTATATCAGAAGCTCTACGACGACCTCGACTCCGCCAACCCGAAGTGGGCTGAAATTTCCGGCAGCACCGGCGCGACGTATTCCTGGGACGAGAAGTCCACCTACATCCAGTCCCCGCCTTTCTTCGAAGGCGGCGCGACGGAGGTGGGCGACCTCCTCAACGCCCGTCCGCTCGGGATTTTCGGCGACTCCGTCACCACCGACCACATCTCCCCCGCGGGATCGATCAAGGCGACCTCCCCCGCGGGCAAGTACCTGCTCGAAAACGGCGTGGAGAAAGCCGAGTTCAACTCCTACGGCGCGCGCCGCGGCAACGACCGCGTGATGACCCGCGGCACCTTCGCCAACGTCCGCATCAAGAACCTGATGTGCCCCGGCATCGAGGGCGGCTACACCCAGTACTTCGGCGAGCAGGAAGTCTCAGCACCGGACGCGCAGATCGAAGCCGTGGACGGTGCCAAGCCGACCTTCATCTACGACGCCTCCATGGCCTACCAGGCCGACGGAACGAAGCTCATCATCATCGGCGGCGAGGACTACGGCATGGGCTCCTCCCGCGACTGGGCGGCGAAGGGCACCCGCCTGCTCGGCGTTTCCGCGGTAGTGACGAAGTCCTTCGAGCGCATCCACCGTTCCAACCTCATCGGGATGGGGGTGCTGCCGCTCAACTTCATCAACAAGGAAGACTACGACAAGGTGAAGGGCCTGGCAGACGCCCGCTTCGACATCACCGGCATCGGCGGAGAACTCAAGCCGATGCAGGACGCGTTGCTCATCGCCCACCTGCCGGATCACTCCCGCATCGAGATCCCGCTGCGCGTGCGCCTGGATACCCCGGCGGAGGTGGACTACTACCTCGCCGGCGGCATCCTGCCCTACGTGCTCGACCAGATCCTGGAAGGCTGAGAAGCGCGGGTTTCCAACCCGCTTCCGGTGGCTTTCAAAGCCACTTTCACGATTCGGAAAAGGCCGCTTCCTACCCCGGAGGCGGCCTTTTTCATGTCTTTGCCTTCGGCATTTTCACTCCGCCCGGATCAGCGCCACGGCATCCGCCACGGACTTCACCAGCGCCTCCCGGCCGCCGGGCGTTTCCTTCGGATGGGGCGGGACGAAGGCGGAGCCGAGCATCTTCTTCGCGTGGCCGATCTTCAGGGCGTAATTCACGTTCTGGTTAATTCTCAGCCCCTCTTCCCCCACTCCGTCCCGCAGCCTCGCCGTCACGATGCCAACCACCTTTCCGGATGAATCCACCAAGGGGCCCCCGGAATTCCCCGGCTGCACCGGCACGCTGACCTGGAAAAAGCGGATGTCGTCCCCCAGCCCGGAAAGCGAGCTAACGCTGCCCTCGGTGAACTTGGCCGCGGTGCCCTGCATGGTCACCTGGGGGAAGCCCACCGTGAAAACTTCCTTCGCCAGCCCGACATCTCCGTGATCCCCCAGGGACAGCCAGTGCGGTGAGGCTGCTTCCACATGGAGCAGCGCGATGTCGTTGGTCGCGTCATATTTGAGCACCTTCGCCGGCAAGTAGCGGTCGGCCACGCGGACCTCGATTTTCGAATGGCCCTCCACCACGTGGTGATTCGTCAGCAGGTGCCCGTTGGCGGTGATGAAGAAGCCCGTCCCCGTGCCGGCGACCCGCCCGGCAGGAATGCTCTCCGGCACCTCAGGGGGCTGCCGGAGCCCGGCCGCGATGAGGACTTGATCCGGATCGGTGGAAAAACGGGCTACCGTGTGTTCCCCTCGATCCGTATCCTGGTAAGAGTATTTCCCCATCAGGTAGGCCTTCGCTTTGAAACGCGAGCCATCGACATAGCGGCGGGTATCGCACTCCACCCGCACCGTGTCGAAAACCAATGCATCGGGCACCCATTCAAGACGATGGCGGGTCTCGTAGGTCACCGGCCGGTCCGGATACAGCCCGGTCGGGCCGCCCGTCCTCACCTGGTAGGGCACCTTGATCTGCTTTTTCTTCCCGTCGTCGAATCTCACGCCATGGAGCAGCAGGCCCTTTCCGGCCTCCACATGGAATACCCGGCCGCTGAGCGTTCCTTCGATATCCTTGAGGTAGGCATTCTCCTGCGCGCGTACCGCCGCTTCCTGCCGGGCGACGGCCACGTTCCCGCGGTGCAGTTCGGCATCCTCCTGATTCAGGCCCAGGTCCACCGCGATCTCTGCAGGCAGCTCTTCCAGCGGAATCTTCGCGATGCCGCCGCTGTGGAAAATGCGGATGCCGTCCGGTTCCACCTTGCGGATGGTGACATTCTCGTAATCCAGCAGCTTGGCGTACTTCTTGCCCTCTTGGGCGGAAACGGCGGATATCAGCAGGAGGCTTGCAAAGACAGGGGGGAGGCAGCTCTTCACGCGCGGCAGTCGAAGCCGGAACCGCGGGGATCGTCAAGTTCGCCCGAGGGGGGTGGGAATCCGCCCTACCCGCCGGAAGACGCTTCCGCAAGTCATTGAAAAATCAATCCCGGCAGAAAATCAGGAGGAAATTTTTAGAATCTTTGAACGTCAGGCTGAGCGAAAGGTCTATTATCGTGAAGACTGCGCCATGCGTCAGTTTTCATGTAAGGGTGAACAGCACAAAGTCAGCTTCCCTGCCCATGGGTGTGGGCGATCAAGGGTAGATGATTTGGCCGCCGGGGGTGGGACCCCGGCGGCCTTCCCTTGTACGAAAATGCGACCCTCCGGAGCGCGGGGAGATTCAGCGTTCCACGACGCGGAAACCAAGATCCGCGCTGCGGGTACCACGGTCCGCGATCCAGCGGCGGGCGAGAGCCCCGCCCTCCGGCTTCAGGAAGGAAGCGCCGCAGATGACCCAGCCTTCTTCTCCCAAGGGGTTCGCGGGGTTCGCGGCGAAGCTGGAGGTCCACTCCGAGACGGACCCGGCCATGCCGCAGAGCCCGGCAGGGGTGCGGTCCCCCGGCGGGGATTCGCGGGCGGATTCCCACCCGGAGGCGCGCAAGGCGGCCGGATCCGGCAGGTCCACGCGCAAGGCCGCATGCCACTCTTCCTGGCTCGGCAGGCGGCAGCCCTTCCACGCGCAGTAGGCCGCTGCATCCCACCAATCGACATTCACCACCGGGAAATCCTTGCCGATGGCGCGGCCTTCCCACTGGCTGCCGGTCTTCGCCGCGGCGTGCATGGCCGTCCAGTCCCCCGGTTCATGCCCGCTTTTTTCCGCGGGTTGATCGCGGTGGTCGTAGATGTGCTTCCGCCCGGGGCTGAGACGGGCGAGTTCATCCAGAAACTCCGCATACTCCCCGATCGTCACCTCGTGGCCGGAAAGTGAGAAGGCTTCCAGCGTGCCCTTTCCCCCGTCCGGCAAGGGATGCTCCCCCGCGGGGACCGTCACGGCGGCAGGCAGCGGGAGCGCGGATTCCCCGCCGCCGCCTTTGCCGCGCAAGGCCAGCAGGCCGATGCCCGCGATCCCCAGCACCGCTACCGCGCCGAGAACGAGCGGCAGGGGAGACCTGCGCGGCAGGACGCGGGTCGTCTTCGGCGCGGAGATGGAGGGGGATTCGGAAAGCTGCTGCTCGATCTGCTCCGCATAGGCGCGCACTTCCTCCCAGGTCAGCGGGCGGTCCAGGCCCTCTCCGCGCATCCAGGCGAGCAGGGTGGCCACGCGGGAGCTACCCGGCAGGCCGTCCGCCAGCAGGGGGGGCAGGCCCTGCCCGAGCGCGAGCACATCCTCCGGCGAGCGGGTGGCGGCACGGGTACCGGCGCGGGCCAGATTCGCCACGCGGACCACGCCGTGGGCATCCAGGAAAATATCGTCCGGACTCATGGAGGATGCGGCGGTTCCCCCCGTTTCCAGGGCCAGGCTCGCATCCGCCACGCGGCGCAGGGTGTTGGCAAGCTGTACCGGCTTGAGCGCCTCCCCCGCTTTCAGCCGCTCCATCAGGGAGGAGCCCGGCAGGCGCTCCAGCGTCACGTAGCAATGCTCCGCGGTGGAGACCGCTTCGTACACGGAGCCGATCAGGGGGTGGTCCACGGCCGCCTTCGCGCGGATATCCGCCAGGAAATCCTCCCGGCGGGCGAAGGCCGAAGGCTTCAGCTCGAAAAGCACCACCGGCCTGCGGATGGACGCCTGCTCGGCCAGCCAGGTCAGCGTGAGCGGGCTTTCCCCGATCAGGGACCGGAGGCGGTAGTCGCCCAGCATGCTGCCGGTGCGGGAACGGGAATCATCCATGGAATCAGCGTTCGGGCAGGGGCGGTACCACGGCACCGGGATCGGCCGGCAGCGGCAGCTCGGGCAATTCCCCCTGCTTCGGCCCGAGCAAGGCGTTCACGGGATCGATGTCGATCAGCTCGTCCACGAATTCAGGCATGTCGTTCGGCCGTTCTTCCCGCGCACCGCGCGCGGAGAGATGCCGCGGCCACGCCTGCGAGTCGATGAGCGCCTCCTTGTAATAAAGGTCCACGGTATAGCCATAGTAGCTGCGCTTGCCGAAGAGATGGTCCTGCTGCAGCTCCTGCGGCGGCAGGATATAGGTCACGCGCAGCCGCTCCTCGCCGCCCAGGAAATCGAACTCCCCGCTCACCCACTCGTGGACCGTCTGGCACAGGCCCTCGGCAGCCGGGAGGATTTCCTCCTTCCCGTTCCGCATCGTGGAATCGAAGAAATTCACCTTCACCACCAGATCGTTCGCATCGATCTCCGTGCCCGGTGCCAATTGCACCGGTACGTCCATCAGCACCCGTTGGCCGTCCGGGGAGGCGTCGTCTTCGAAAATGCGGACGCGCCCGAGCGCCAGTTCGCCGCGCGGGTCGGCGGGCATCGCGATCCCTACGCTGAGCTTTTTCGCGGCGAGTTCGTAGAGCGCCCCGGCACCGGCAATGCCCAGGTCGAAGACGGCCTGGTAGGCATCCGCGGCCTGATCCGCATAACGGGCATCCACGGCTGCCATGTGCTCGTAGGTGAGGCCGGTTTCATAGAGCACGCTCGGGTCCCGGGGCGCGGCTTCGCGGGCGGACTCGAGCTTCGTGATGGCGGTGGCCATGTCGTCCGCGATCCGCGCGGCGCGGGCCTCGTTGACCAGACGCTCGATTTCAGGATCCGCGATCACCGGCACGGCCAAGGGACGCGCCGGCGGCAAAGGCGTGGTCTCCGGCATCGGCGGCAGGGCTGCGGCAGGCGCCACGGCCACCACTTCCCGCTTCGGCGGAGGAGCCGGGGCCGGGACGGTGACGAGCTTGGTGACGATTTTCTCCTCCACGCGCACCTGCTGCGCGCGCTCGACGCGCACCGACACGGCCACCCCCGCGGCGAGCAACTGGCCGAAGGCGATCAGGCCGAGCACCCAGCACGAAAGCCGGAAAACGAGGACGGATTGGCGGATCGGGCTAGCCATGAACGGCAAGCTAAGGGATGCAAGCGGCGGGGCGCAAGACGGGAGGCGGGCGCATACGGTGAACTTCGCACTTGGAAAACGCCCCACGCCCCGCGATGGGTGCCGCCGTGACAGGCGAATCCGGTACGCGCGGAACCCTTCCGGGCCTCGAGGGCATGAGCCCGCCCGAGGTCGCCGCCGCCTTGCGCCACCTGCCCGGGCTGGTTTTTTTCGATACGGCGGGCCATCTGCCCGCCAGCTACGGCGCGCCGCTTTCGATCGTGGCGGCCCGGCCGCGCCGGGTCCTGCGGGGGTCCCTCCATGCCGCGGCAGACCGGCAATCGCTCGCGGCCGCCCTGGCGGAGGGAGCCGCCGCCGAAGCCCCGGACCGCGGCTTCCCGCTCGGCGGGCTCTGCGGCTGGGCGGACTACGAAGGGAATTTCGTCTTCGGCGATTATCCGGAAATGCTCGTGTTCGATCACCGCGGCGGGCTTTGGCATCAGACCGGCGGGCTGGCCGGGGAAATGCGGACCACTGCCCCCGCCCGGGCGGAGATCGGTGAATTCCGTCCCCTGATGGAGAAGGGCAGCTTCCTGGCCGGAGTCCGCCGTATCCATGGCTGGATCGCTGCCGGAGACATCTACCAGGTGAATCTGGCCCAGGCCTTCCAAACGGAGGTCCAGGGAGGCGATCTCTTTTCCCTCTACGAGACGCTGCGCGAATGTTCCCCGGCCCCGCTGGCGGCGTATCTCTCGCTGGCGGACACGGAGATCCTCTCCTCCTCCCCGGAGACCTTCCTCCGCATGTCCGGCCGGGGCATCGAGACCCGCCCGATCAAAGGC
>CBFGVD010000200.1:0-6524 GCA_965651965.1 uncultured Verrucomicrobiaceae bacterium
GCGATCTCGCTCCGGACCTGCTCCGCCGCGGCACCGGCATGCGGAAGCGACGTGAGGACGGCGAAAACCGGAAAAACCTTACTCGTCATGCCTTGTCTCCTTCGCGGGAAACATGCCAGCCCGTATCCCCGGGAGCGGCCGCTTGGCCGCGCTTTGCAGCGTCTGCCATCTGCACGGCCCGGGTGCAAATCGCATGGCACCCCGCGCACGGGAAATCCGGGCCTCCCGCCGGCTTCGCTTACCCGAGCCCTCCGGGCATGGCATGGCACCTGCGGTGAACATGCCGCATGAATACGATGCACGCCACCCAATCCGGCCACCATCTGGAGGATCTTTTCCGGCGCTACGAGGACCGCTTCGGCCCTTACGACGATGATGCTTGCCGGGATCCGGCGCAGTGCCCGGAGGATCGCCGGAGCCTCGTAGCGGAGATCAAGGTCGTCTCGGCCGCTGCACCGCTCGCATCCCATCTCGCGGCGTATGCGGCGGGCGAGTATCCCCTCCCCTTCAGCGAGGACATGGAAGGCGCCTATCACCGCATTATCCGCTGGGATCCGCACCTCCCGCGGGCGAATCCGCCCTCGACGACCTGAAGATCGCTGCCCGCCCGCTGGCCCCCGCATGAGCCGCAGCCGTGCGGATGCGTGGTCCGTAGGCCGGATGATTCGCATACTCGGAGAGGGACATCCCGAGGCGGTCGTTCCAGGTTCCCGGCCCGTAGCTGCCCGGCAGGTTGAAACGCTGCGGCAGCCCCAGGAGATCGCTGGACATCAGCACCGCCAGCCTGGAACGAGCGAGGAACAGCGCCTTCTGGAAGGCGGAGAGGGTGGTATCATCCAATTCCTCGTCCGGAACCCCGCCGAGGCCTGCGAACCCGAGCAACGCCGAAAGATCGCCGGCAGCCTTTCCCTCAGGGTCTTCCCGGGCTTGCACGTTCAGTTGATGCAGGAGCACGGCCAGCGGCGCGGTGTCGTGGTTCGCATACGTTGCCAGGCTGTGCTCGCGGAAACTCTCCGGGGGAATCACCTGTCCGCCCGGGGTTCGGAGCAATTGGGGGAAGGAGAGATTCGCGAGTTCGAAATCCTGCAAAGTGCGCTCCATGTAATCCGGCATATCCCCCATGATTTCCGCCACGAGGTCCATATCCCCGGCCGCACCGATGATGTGCCCGATGATCTCGCGCCCCTGCAATTCGTTCATGCGGGCGCTTGCAGGTTCATCGTCCGGTCCGGGCACGAAACGGGGTAGCAACCCGCCCGTCTTTTCCGCGGCCTCCTCTTCCGTCAGCGCGGAGAAGCCGACGTGCGTGGCTCCCCCGCGCCAAGGGAACATATAGCCCCGGAAATAGCCGCGCAAATGGTCGATCCGGCAGCCGTGGAAGAACTCCTTCGCCCACCCGACGCGGCCCCGGAGCCAGGCGAAGCCGCACGGGCGGTGGTTCTCCCACCGGTAGCCGGGAAAGCCCCAGTTCTGCCCCCAGGGCTCCGCGTCCTTGGTCGTCTCGAAGTGACCTAGCGGGCGCGTGCCCATGTTCCAATCGAGGTCGAAGAGGCATGGATGCGCCCACACGTCGGCGCTGTTCCTGCCCACGCCGAAGGACATCTCCCCCATGAGCCGGATGCCTTTTGTCTCCGCATGGGCGCGCACCGACCTCCACTGCCGGTATGCGACCCATTGGATGAAGGCGAAGCCCTTCCGCAGTTCTTCCAGATACTCCCTGGACGGGTGTTTGAGCAACCAGCGTTGCGCGTCGTCGCGGGTGCGGTGTTCCGGACGCCAGTCGTCCCACCGCGTGTTTCCCTCGTACTCCCTTACCAGCAGGCGGAAGAGCGTGTAGGAATCGAGCCATTCCGCCTGCGCCGCGCGGAAATGTTCGAAGTCCTCCTGCAATGCCCCCCGCTCCAGAAGCTGGAACCGGCAGGACGCGGAGAGCAGGATCCCGGTTTTCAGCGGATGTACGGTCTCATGCCTGACCTTGCCGCTCCTGAGCTGGGCAAGCCACGCCTCCGGAGCCGCGCTGGCGATCATTTCCGCCGTGAGGCCGGGAACCTCCGCGGGATCGATCGAGAGCAATGCCGGCGAGAGAGCCCGCGAGCTGACCGGGCTATACGGGCTATGATCCCCGATCGTCTCGTGGATCGGGAGAATCTGCAGCACGCCGAAACCGGTTTCCGAGCAGAAGTCGATGGCCTCCTTCACCGCCAGCGTATCCCCGATGCCGAAGTCCCCGGCGCGGCGCAAGGCATACACCGGAACCAGCAGGCCGGCACGGCGTTGGTCCAGGATCGTGCGGTTCATGGTTCCGGGGGACTCGCGTCATGCGGGGAGAGGCTCCTTCCCATCGCCTTCGCATGCTGCTGGGTGAACTCCGCTCCGAAGAGCAGGATCGCGGAAGAGTAATAGAGCCAGAGCAGGATGACGATGAATGCGCCCGCCGATCCGTAGCTGGAGACGGTGGCCTCCCGGCCGAGGTACCAAGCCAGCAAGGACTTGCCCGCGACGAAAAGGCCGGAGGTGAAGATCGCTCCGACCCACACCTCCCGCCAGCGGATGGAGGTATCCGGAAGCACCCGGAAAATGGCCGCGAATAGAAGCCCGATGAGCACGAAGGAGCTCACCCCCCCGGCCGCCGCCCATACCGGGGACGGCACCGAAGCGATCTCCCCAACCCGCTGGTTCAGGAACTGGAGCACCGCCGAGAAGACCATCGACACCAGGAGCAGGAAACCCGTGCCGAGCACCATCGAGAACGACAGGAATCGCGACTTCACCAGAATCCACAGGCCGGAACCTTCCCGCCCGGGTACATTCCAGATCGCATTGAGCGAGGCCTTGAGCTGCCCGAAAAGTCCGGCGGCCCCGAACAACAGCACCACCACGCCCACGACGGACATCACGGCATTCTTCCGCGGCTGATGGGCGTGGGCCACCATGTCTTCCAGCACCGCCGCCGCGGAACTTCCCAGATCCTTCCTAAGTTCGGCGAAAATCGCCCCCTCCACCGCCTCGTCGCCTAAAATCGAGCCCGTGATCGACAATACGATCAGAAGCAAGGGCGCGAGGGAGAAAGCGGCATAAAAGGCCAGGGCGGCACTCAGCCGCATCCCGTCGTCGCGGATGAATTCCCGCAACGAGGCGACGAGCAAACGGGAGACCGAGGGTAAAGGGCGCGCTCCAGGGAGGATGCACCGGCGAGCTTTGCTTCCCGTCGAGCCAGGCGAGACCATGGTGCTCTCTTCGCAGGATGCGGACCAACGCTGTTGTGCGAACCGGAGCGTCCCCGGCACCTGCTCCCGTGCAATTTGCGACCGTCCTGAGCCCGATTCTGCACGGCGGGGACCTAGCGTGACGCGGTCATGCCGCCCGATTCCACCCATATCACCGCCTCGCGGAGCACGGCAGCGGCATCCGGCAGCGAGAGTTTCACGCGGATATTGTTGCGGTGGGCATCCACGGTGCGCGGGCTAATGTGGAGTTGATCCGCCATCTGGGCCGTCCCCAGGCCGCGGCCCAGCATCTGGAAAATCTCAAGCTCCCGGTCGGTCAAGGTCGCAGGCCCGAAGACAGGCTCGCGTTTGGACCCGATCGTCATGCGGTTCAAGATGTGGGTGGAAACCCGTTCGCTGAGATACAGGCCGCCGCCCAGCACCTCGTGCAGGGCAGCCGTGAATTGCTCGCTGTCCGAACCTTTGACCAGATAGCCTTTCCCCCCGGCGCGCACCACGCGTTCCGCATACAGCATTTCATCGTGCATTGAAAATACCAGGACCCGCAGCGCGGGAATCTGAGCGAGCAAATCCTTGATCAACTCGAGGCCGCTCTTGTCCGGCAGCGTGATGTCCATCACCACGATATCCGGGAGCAGCATCGGGATGTCCGCGAGCGCCTGCGCGGCCGTGGAGGCTTCCCCGCAAATCCGGAAGCTCCCTTCCTGATCGACCAGGTGACGCAAGCCGCCGCGCAGCATGGGGTGATCATCGACCAGATAGATCGTATTCATCGGCAGCGGGATTCCCCCCGTGTGAAAACCTCCACCCATACCCGAAAAATCCCGGCTCGCAAGGACCCGGTACCGGTTTTCAGCTGCGGCAGCCCCTGATCAAGGTATCGATGCCGATGATCCTGCCGTCATGGGGATTGAAGCCGCTGCGGATGCCCGTGAACCTCTGTACTTGAACTTCCAGGTCGCGGATTTCGGAGTAGCGGAAATATTGCCACTCTTCCGCGGGCTGGAGCGTCCATGCCACCAGTACGTAGGCCCGGGTTTTCCGTGCCTGCCCGAGGAGATGGGGTTCGGCCAGGATCCGTTTCTTCCGGTAGAGGAAACTGATCAAATGGCGGGAATCGATAGCGATGCGAACATCTTCGAGATTGGCATATCGTAAGACCGGCATGGTAATCAGGGGCTGCGTTATGACTCCCGGCGCGTCGCGGACCGGTGCTCGTCCCCTAGCTAGTAGGAGCGCCCTGCACGACTTCAACCCGCATGCCCTAAGCGAACCCGCTGCCCCTTGCATAGGCGATCCGCTTAGTCGCCATGGGGAAACCTGTGTCCACGCGCCGCTTAACGGTCCTGGCGCGGCTTGTGTGATAGGCTAGGCTACGTCGAGGTGAATTCCCATGGCGAAGACAGCGAAAATGAGGGCGGTGCCGCCTCCGGGCGGATGACCCCGGGCGGTTCCCCCACGCGGATCAAAGGGGTGCCAGCGTTCCTGTGCGAACTTTTGCCTCGGGCGACCGAAGGACAGGCGGCGGGATGGCGGGTGGAGCCTATCGATCCGCAAAATGCAGAACCGCTCCCCGCTCCTCCGCTTTGGAATGAACGCGAAGCGGTAGCGAAACATCTCGATTCGCTCGCATTCCGGGATCTTCCCGTCACTTTCCGGATCAGCTCGGGAGTCCCGGCACGCCGGTACCTGGGAGTCGCACTCCCACTGCCCGATTCCGGCCGCCATCTCGCGCATGTGGTCCTCCTCCCGGACGGGCCGGCCCCTTTTCCCGCTGCCGCTCCGGATACTTCCGCAGATTTGGATGGAATGACGCGCCTGCACGGATTGAACCGGCACCTGATGCGGAGCCGGAATCTGGCGGAAATGCTGCAAGAGATCCTTGAAACGACCCTCTCCATTTCCCGGATGAAAAGCGGCTGCATCCGCCTCCTGGGCGCGGGAGGGAGCTTGGAAATCGCGGCCCGCTCCGGCCTGTCCGCGGCGCTTTGCTCGGGCTTGGACGGCAGCCGCCTGGATCCCGCGAACGAAGCCGCCTTCACGGCAGGCAGGCATCGGTTCACCGAGGATCTCGGCGGTACCGGGGAGGCGGAAAACACCCCGGAAACAGGACTCCTCCGGACGGAGGGAATCAAAGCCGTACAAACGGTTCCCATCCTTTCCCGCAGCGGCCGCTTGTTGGGGCTGCTGTCCCTTTTCTCGACCGCGAAAAGTGACTACCGGGAACATGAAATCCGCCACCTGGATCTCTTGGCGTGGATGGCTTCCGATTGCATCGAAAGAGCCCGCGCCGAGGAGGGACTGCGCACTTCCCAGGCGCAGCTCGCCGCCATCTTCGCCAAAGCGCAGGTGGGCATCTCGGAAATCGCGCCGGACGGCGTTTTCCAACGGGTGAATGCCACGCTCTGCTCCCTGCTGGGACGTTCCGAAGAGGAATTGCTGGGGATGACCGCGCTCGATGTCACTCATCCCCTGGACCGGGAAGCCACCCTTGGTGCGTTCCGCGCGATCCTGGCAAACGGCACCCCGGTATCCCTGGACAAACGTTACGTGCGGCCCGACGGCGGGATCGTCTGGGCAAATAGCTCGCTTTCTCTCCTGCGCGTGCCGGAAAGCGCGGAACCTTCGGTCCTGGCCGTAACGGTGGATCTGACCGAGAGGCGGAAAGCCGAAGCGGATCTCATGGCTTCGGAGCTCCACCTCCGCCTGGTGATGGACAGTGTCCGGGATTACGCGATCATCACCACGGATGCCGCCGGCTGCATCAATGGCTGGAATACGGGCGCGCATCACATTTTCGGATACCGGGCCGAGGAAGTGCTGGGCCGTCCTGCGGACCTCATCTTCACCCCGGAGGACCGGGCGGCCGGGGCCCCCGAGGCCGAATTCCGCACTGCCAAAGAGCACGGGCATGCCGCGGACGAGCGCTGGCACCTCCACAAGGACGGCCGCCGCTTCTGGATCTCCGGAGTCATGTCTCCCCTCAAGGAAGGCGAGGTCGTGAGAGGCTATGTAAAGGTCGCCCGCGATCTGACCGAGCAGCGGGAAGCCCAAGCCGCCCTGAGGGAGAGCGAACAGCGGTTCCGCTTCCTTGCCGACTCCATGCCGCAGATCGTGTGGTCGAACACCCCTTCCGGCGATGCGGTTTACTTCAACCGGCGCTGGTTCGACTACACCGCCGCGGCCGCGGAGGACTCCCTGGGAAGCGGCTGGCAACGCTTCATCCATCCGGAGGACGCTCCGGCATCCCTGCGGGCATGGAATGCCGCCCTGGAATGCGGCGAGGTCCTGGACGCG
>CBFGVD010000201.1:0-6498 GCA_965651965.1 uncultured Verrucomicrobiaceae bacterium
AGGCGACTGGAGGAGCCGGAGACAGAGCCCCTCTCCCCGGAGGAAGCGGTGACGCGGCGCGAGAGGATCGAGCGGAAAATCGCCGGGCTCGCGGCAGAGATCGGGCGCTGCTCGCCGGAAAATTTCGCGAAGCTCCCGCCGCGGGAGCAAAACCTGCATCGCAAGGCCTTTACCACGAATACCGGGGATCCCGCCTACCGCGAGCTGGCGGTGCTCGGCTATCTGGACGGGGAAGAGCAGCGGGAAGTGGCGATCCCTGCCGGAGACGTGCTTCATCAATTCCGCAAGGATGTGGAGGAGGGCAAATTGCCGGTGGTCTCCTGGCTGGTCGCCCCTGAGAATTTCTCCGACCACCCCTCCGCACCCTGGTACGGGGCCTGGTATGTCTCCGAGGTGCTGGACATTCTCACGAAGAATCCGGAGGTCTGGAAGAAGACGATCTTCATCCTCACCTACGATGAAAACGACGGCTACTACGATCACGTGCCGCCTTTCGTGCCGCCCCATCCCGATCTGCCGGGCAGCGGGGCGGTCTCGGCCGGGATCGATACGCGGCTGGAATTCGACACCGGCGGGAATCCCCTCGGCCTGGGCTACCGCGTGCCGATGGTGATCGCCTCGCCGTGGAGCCGCGGGGGGAAGGTCTGCTCGCAGGTCTTCGATCACACCTCGGTCCTGCAGTTTCTCGAAATCTTCCTCAGCCACAAGACGGGCAAGGCGATCCGTGAAACGAACATCGGTTCGTGGAGGCGTGCCATTTGCGGCGATTTGACTTCGGCGTTCCGTCCCGCCTCCGGTGCGGCGGATGCGAATCCCCTGCCCATGCAGCTCGATACCTTCGTGGAAGGAATTCACCGGGCCCGCTATATGGAGCCGCCGGTCGGTTTCAAGGCGCTCGATGCCGAGGCGATCCGGGCGGTGATCGAACAACCCTTGTCTTCGCCCCATCTCCCGCGGCAGGAAGCGGGCGGGCGGCTTTCCTGCGCCTTGCCCTACGAGCTTCATGCGGAGGGCATGCTGGACCGGGAGGCGGCCTGCCTGGCGATCACCTTCGAATCGGCGGCGAGCCGGGACAAGGCGGCGGGCGCGCCATTCCATGTCTATGCGCCGGGCCGGACCTGGCCCGACGACGTGGCCAGCTACACGGACGCTCCCGCACCCATGGAAGAAACGCGGCGCTGGTCATTCGCGGTGACCGCCGGGGGAAAGGTGGAATACCGCTGGCCGCTGGCCTTGTTTGAGGACGGGCGCTATTTCCTCCGCACCTACGGTCCCAACGGCTTTTTCCGCGAATACCGGGGCGATGCCGGGGATCCCGCACTGGAGATCGCCTGCGGCTACTCCGGAGAGCGGCTGATCCTGCGTCTCGCGAATTCCGGAAGCAGGTTGCTGGAGGTGACCGTGGCGGATCTCGCCTACGGGGCCTCTCCGGTGGTGCGGGTCCTTCCGCCCGGAGCGGCGGAGGTCCTGCCCTTGGATCTGACGGCCAGCCACCGTTGGTATGACCTGGAGCTCACCGCCGGCGGGGCGGCCGGCTTTTCCCGCCGCTATGCGGGACGCGTGGAGAACGGCGAGCCGGGAATGAGCGATCCCTTGATCGGCCGCAGCGGCTCCGTGCTCACCGGCGTGGAGCAGAAGGAGTCCGAGGGGCCGCCCCAACGGAGGGAATGAACCTCCCGGAGGAGTGCGGATGCTCAGTCTATGACGTGTTCAATGTCATCCTTCTTTGCTTCCGGATCGGGTCCTTTGCTAATCAGGACGTGCTGCTCCTTGCCGTCTTTCTCGCGGACGAGGTAGCCGTAGGGGTTCCCCCATGGATCCACGGGATGTTTCGCCATGATCTTCACCCAGTTCCGGGGGACGGGCTCTTTCGTCGGCCTTTCGAGCAAGGCTTGCAGTCCTTGCGCCGTGGTGGGGAAGTGTCCTGCATTGAGGCGGTACGTTGCGAGAGGCGCCGAGATCGCCATGAAACCGGCCTTAACGCGAGCCTGCTTTGCCGATTCCCCGGCAGCTTCCGCAACAGCAGCGGTAATCTTTTCCGGGGCACGGGCGTTTTGTCCGAAGACCGGACCGGCTGCCAGCCCGAGCCCGATATAGATAGAATGGATCGGAGTCATCTCCCTGATAACCCCGCCCGCTTCCAAAGTCGTCTCAAGCCGCGTCCTTGTCCTGCCGCTTGCGGCGGACGAGCGGCGGGCGCTCGCCCAGCACCACCGGGCGGTTGAGGGTGATCGCCTCGATGTTCCCCTGCGAGGGCACGTCGTACATCACGTCCAGCATCAGGCGCTCGAAGATCGAGCGCAGGGCGCGGGCCCCGGTGCCGCGGCGGACGGCCTCCTCGGCCAGCGCGCGCAGGGCGTCGCGGGTCACGCGGAGCTTCACGCCGTTCATCGCGAGCTGCTTGCCGTATTGCTTCACCAGGGCGTTCTTCGGCTCGGTGAGGATGGAAATCAGTTCGTCTTCCGTCAGCTTCCGCAGGGCGGAAATGACCGGCAGGCGGCCGATGAATTCCGGAATCAGGCCGAAATGCAGGAGGTCTTCCGGCTCGGTGAGGTCCAGGATATTGCCGGTGGCGGACTTCACCTCCTCGTTCGTGCCGTGGAAGCCGAGAATGCTGCGGCCCAGGCGGCGCTGGATGATGTCTTCCAGACCCACGAAAGCCCCGCCGCAGATGAAGAGGATCTTCTCCGTATTCACCTGGATGTATTCCTGCTGCGGGTGCTTGCGCCCGCCCTGCGGCGGCACGTTGCACACGGTGCCTTCCAGGATCTTCAGCAAGGCCTGCTGCACGCCCTCGCCGGAGACGTCGCGCGTGATCGAGACGTTGTCCGTCTTGCGGCCGATCTTGTCGATCTCGTCCACGTAGATGATGCCCCGCTCGGCGCGCTCCACGTCGAAATCCGCGGCCTGGAGCAGGCGCAGGATGATGTTTTCCACGTCCTCGCCCACGTAGCCGGCCTCGGTGAGGGTGGTGGCGTCCACGATGCAGAAGGGCACGTCCAGCAGGCGCGCCAGGGTGCGCGCCAGCAGGGTCTTGCCGGAGCCGGTCGGGCCCAGCAGCAGCACGTTGGATTTCTCGATTTCCACCTCGCTGAATTCCTCGCCCAGCGTTGCCTGGTCCTGCCGCAGGCGCTGGTAATGGTTGTACACCGCCACGGAGAGGACCTTTTTGGCATACTCCTGGCCGATCACGAATTCATCCAGCTTGGCCCGCAGTTCGGCGGGAGCGGGCAGGCGCTTGATGTTCTGGTTGCGACGGTTCTTCGCCGGCTTGCCCGCCGTTTCGGCCAGCTCCTTGTCGAGGATGTTCGAGCAGACCTCGACGCATTCGTTGCAAATGTACACGCCGGGGCCGGCGATCAGCTTTTTCACCTCCGAGTGGCTTTTGCCACAGAAGGAGCACATGGTGAGATTCGAAGCGCGTGCCATTGGGGTGCCGGGTAGTAAAAAAAGCAGGCGTCGGGCCGATTGAACCCGACGCCTCAATTTAGCGGAAAAGAATTCAGGCGTCGTCCTTTTTTCCGTCATTCGCGTCAGCGAGCGCGGCGACGGCGTCGGGAAGCTGCTTGCGGTTCTCCAGCACCTTGTCCACCAGCCCGTAGGCCACGGACTCCTCCGCGGACATGTAATTGTCCCGGTCGGAATCGTGCTCGATCTGCTCGATCGTCTTGCCGGTGTGCTTGGCCAGGATGCCGTTCAGCCGCTTCTTCAGGTTGAACATGAAGCCGATGGTCCGCTCCACGTCGGAGGCCGTGCCCTGGGCACCGCCGGAGACCTGGTGGATCATCACGTGCGAATTCGGCAGGCAGAAACGCTTGCCCTTCGTCCCCGCCGTCAGCAGCACCGAGCCCATGGAGGCGGCGATGCCGATGCAGTAGGTGTTCACGTCGCAGGTCATGAACTGCATCGTGTCGTACATCGCCAGGCCGGCGGTCACGGAGCCGCCGGGGCTGTTGATGTAGATGTGGATGTCCTTCTTCGGGTCCTGCATCTGCAGGAACAGAAGCTGGGCGATCACCGAATTGGCGACGAAGTCGTCGATCGGCGTGCCGATGAAAATGATGCGGTCCTTGAGGAGCCGGGAGTAGATGTCGAAGGAACGCTCGCCGCGGCCGTCCTGTTCGATCACGACGGGCACGTAGTAGCTGTTCCGGGGCGCTCCCCCGGCCTGGATCACGTTCGGGAAATCACTCATTTGGGGTCGGTTCATCTGCGATTTCCTCGACGGTGGCGTGCTCCAGCACGAAGTCAATGGCCTTGCCCACCAGCATCGAGTTGCGGATGCCCGGGATCCGGCCGGAGCGCTGGAGCTCCTTGATGAACTTCCGCGGGTTCTGCTTGCGGGACTGGGCGATCATGGCGAGGTGGTTCACCAGTTCCTGGTCGCTCACGGAGATGCCCTCCGTGCGGGCGATTTCCTGCAGGATGAAGTTGGTCTTCAGGTTCGTGCGCGCCTGGTCGCCCGCGGTGGCGAAGATCTCCGCCTGCTGGGCGGAAAGTTCCTCCTCGCTCATGCCGGATTTCACGCCGCGCTCCACCAGCGCGTCCGCCTGGCCCTGCGTCTCGTGGCGCAGCAGGTCCTCCGGCAGTTCGAAGTCCACCAGGGAATTGAAATGCTCCACGATCTGGTTGACCTTGTAGTCGTCGATCTGGCGGCGCTTTTCGACCTCGATCTGCTGCTTGGCCATGGACTTGAGCTCTTCCAGCGTCTTGCCGCCGGTCACCTTGGCGGCGAATTCGTCGTCCAGCTCCGGCAGCACGGCCTGCTTCAGGCCCTTCAGCGTTACGTGGAAGGTCACTTCCTTCCCGCGCAGGTCGCTCAGCGGGAAATCCTCGGGAATGGTCAGGGGGATGTCCTTGGACTCGCCCCCGGCCATGCCTTCCACCTGCGCGGAGAATCCCGGCAGGAAGCTGTTCTCGTCCAGCTTGATCCAGAAGCCTTCCCGCCCGGAAAGATAGCCCGCCGGCTTGCCGAGCGCTTCTTCCAGCGGCTGGCCGTCCAGCGAGGAGGTGAAGTCGATCACCGCCAGGTCGCCGCCTTGCGCGCTGCGGCCCTCGATGTCCTGGTAATCGGCGAAGCGCTCGCGGAGGCCCTGGAGCTGGGTGTCGATCTCCGCATCCGTCACTTCCCCGGAGGGGGCCTTCACGGTGATGCCCTTGTAATCCGGGAGCTGCACCTCCGGAGCCAGCGTCAGGGTGGCGTGGAAGGTGAGGGTGCCGTCGGAATTGTGCAGCAGGTTCTGCGGGATGCCGAAGTTCAGAACCTTCAGAGCCTCCTTGCGGAGCGCTTCATCGTAGGCCTGGCGGACCAGCCGGTCGTCGAGTTCTTCCGTGATGGCGGTCTGGAACTTCTTCTCGATGACGTTCTTCGGCGCCTTGCCGGGGCGGAAGCCGGGGATGCGCGCCTGGGCGGCATAGCCGGACACGATCTTCGCGCGCTCGTTCTTGACGGTGTCGGAGGGGACTTCGACGCGCAGCGTGGCGAGGCAGTTCGGCTGCTTTTCAACGATGATGTTCATGGCGGAAAGTTCGGCGCGGGAAAGGCCTGTGGCGCGCCGGGGGCGGGAAGCTAAGGGGGCCGCCCGCGCCTTGTCAAAGCGAAGTAGCGCTCGTTAGGCAGTCCGTTTCAAGGGGGGCGGGGGAGGCCCGGTGCCCATGCCGGGGGAGGGGGGAACCGCGGCCGCCCCGTCCGGATTTCGCCGCGGAAACTCCGCATCCGGCACGGGAGGCGCCGCCCGGAAGGTCATAATAATCCATCCGGCGGACTTCCGCAAACCGGAATCCCCCTTGACGCACCCTGCCCTGAAAAGGTTCTATGCGTTCCGTTAGCCGACACACATGGATATTTTACCCCTCTTAAACATTCGGGGCGCGACCCCGATGGCACGCCGGGCCCTCCTGGCGTCGCTCCTGGTCCTCGGGTCCGCCGTCTCCCCGGTGAATGCCCAGGGCGAAGTCGAAGGTAAGAACGTGTCGGCGGTGGTCATCCGCTACTCGGGTCCTGCCTCGGTCGATGAAGCCCGCCTCCGCAGCTTCATCTCGATGCGCGAGGGCGAGGCCTACCGCATGGAGAAATCCGACGGCGACATCACCTCCCTCTACCAGTCCGGCCTGATTTCCGATGTCCGCGTGCTCGCCGAGCCGGACGGGGATTCGATCAAGGTCATTTACGAGATCACCACCCGCGGCACCATCGTGGCCGTGGGCTTCGCCGGGAATACCGTCTTCAGCGACCAGAAGCTGGCGAAGGAAACCAAGCTCAAGGTCGGCGGCGCGCTCAGCGACGAGGCGATCCTCTCCGCCCGGCGGAATCTGGAAACCTACTACCGCGGCTACGGCTACCCGGACGTGACCATCAGCCACCGCACCCAGCCCAGCGAATCCGGGCAGGGGGAGGATCTGATTTTCATCATCGAGGAAGGCGGCAAGAACGAGATCCGCAATATCCGTTTCGAGGGGAACAACACCTACGACAGCCGCACCCTGCGCAAGCAGATG
>CBFGVD010000202.1:0-6487 GCA_965651965.1 uncultured Verrucomicrobiaceae bacterium
CCACGGCCGCGTTTTCGCCTTCCTGCTCGGTCTCACACGGCATCGCCAGGATGCCGAAGACCTGACCCAGGAGACCTTCCTCCGGGCTTGGAAAAAGCTGCACCGCTACGATGCCGGGCGGCCCTTCCTGCCCTGGCTCTTCACCCTCGCCCGGCGGCAATCGATCGCGGCGCTCCGCCGCGCCCGCCCCCTCCCCGCGGTGCCGCCGCCAGGGGAGGAAGCCCCCTCCGACCCCGGCTTGCGGCTCTGGGAGACCGCGGAGCGCCTCCTTGCCCCGGAGGCTTACGGAGCCCTCTGGCTCCACTACCGGGAGGATTTGCCCTTGAAGGAAGTCGCCGCCATCCTGGACAAGCGCGAGGGTGCGGTGAAAACCATGCTCCACCGCGCCCGGAAAACCCTGGCGGAAGCCCTCCGCCGGGAAACCCCGTCCCACGTCCCATGAAAGCCGGAGATCCCGAAAGGAAGGTCGAGCGCATGCTGCGCGCTTCCAAACCCGCGGCGGAAGTCCCGCCCGGCCTGGAGAGCCGCATCCTGCATGCCATCGCCCGGGAGCGCCCTGCCGCCGCCCCCGCAAACCGGCGCTGGCTGCCGTGGCTCCTGCTCCCCGCCGCGGCGGTGCTCGCCCTGCTCCTGGCACGGCCCGCGGAAAAACCGCTGCCGCCCCCGCAGCCGCAGGTCCTGACCGCCCCCGCGGAGGAAGCCGCCCCGCCGCCGGAGAAAGATGCCCTCGCCCTGCTGGAGCGG
The DNA here is from genome assembly GCA_965651965.1 of uncultured Verrucomicrobiaceae bacterium. Classification (GTDB taxonomy): domain Bacteria; phylum Verrucomicrobiota; class Verrucomicrobiia; order Verrucomicrobiales; family Akkermansiaceae; genus Haloferula. The sequence continues at coordinate 745 of CBFGVD010000202.1, forward strand.
ATCAATCCCCTGGCCCGGGAATCGCGGGCCTTGAAACGCGACGCCGGCAGGGCGGGCCGCTTCCTGCTGGAGTGTCTCCCTTCGCTCTCCGCCGCGGAGCCTTGATCCCGCACGAAGGTCGTTTCCCGGGTTTGTAGCCGCGTTCGCGGGAACGCGGCGGAGGGGAAGAAATGAATCGTGAGGAGTGAAAATTGGATGAGTGCCGCTACCGCAGGGGCCGCTTCCGGCCGGCATCGTCCACGCTCACGTAGGTGATCAGCGTGGAAAAAATGGCCGGGGCGGCGGGGTTCCGGCGGTCGAAGACCTCCACCCGGTAGCTGGCGGAGGTGCGGCCCTCCCGCTCCCGCTCGCAGCGGATATTGAGAATGGTTCCCTGGCGTACCGAGTGGCGGAACTCCACCTTGTCCATGCCGATGGTCACGAACTGGCAGTGCGGGTAATCCAGGGACGCGGCGATCCAGCAGGCCTCGTCCACCCAGGCGAGCAGCCTGCCGCCGAAGAGGAACCCGAAGTGGTTCAGGTCTTCCGGCAGGACCAGGCGGTGCGTTTCCATGGCCTCAGCGGCGGCGTTTGCGCTTGTCCGTGGCGATGGCCGCATCCAGCGACCACTGGCCCGCGCCGGTGATGATCAGGACGAAGGCGGGCAGCAGGTAGAGCACCGCCATTTCCTTCGCCGCACCGCCCTTGGAAAAGAAAGGGTCCGCCCCGTGCACCTGGAAGGCCGCGACGCACATCGCGAAGCCCAGCATGAATGCCGCCGGGCGGGTCATCAGCCCCAGCACCAGAAGTCCCGATGCCACCAGCTCCGCGCCGATCGCCATGATCAGGCTCATCGGCTCGGACATGTAGCTGAGCGGCCAGATCTGCGGCACCACGAAACCCTGCTTCAGCATCGCATCGTAGTTCTGCATCTTCGGCAACCCGTGCCCGATCAGCATCATCAGGCCGAAGCCCGCCCTCAGCACCAGCAAACCCGTGGACGCGAGCGGATCCCGCGTCCCGCAATCGAAAAGAAACTTCTTCATTCGTTATCCCCCTTGGAAATCTCGCCGCCGCCCGACCCGCGGGGGCGGATGATGATGCGCTTGAGCCGCTCCTCGCCGCCGGGCGAGACGCTCTCCACCTCCGTGTCGTCCACCAGGGCATTGTGGACCAGGCGGCGGTAATAGGCATTCAGGGGGCGCATCTTGAAAGGTTTGCCGCTGGTTTTCACCCCCTCCGCGGCGCTGCGGACCTCCGCGGCCAGCTTGTCCTCCTGGATCGCGCGGTAGTGCTCGCAATCGATCCGCACGCGCGGGGCCTTCGGGAAATGCTTCCGCAGCACCCGGTTCACCAGGTACTGCAGGTCGTCCAGGCGTTCGCCGTCCTTGCCGATCAGCAGCTCGCTGCGGGGGGTGTGCATCTGGAGGCAAGGCTCCTCCTCGCTGTCATGGACCTCGATTTCCACATGGAACCCGAGATGCCCGAGCATCGTCTCGAGAATCTTCTTCGCTGCCCCCACGGGTGTCATGGCGACTATCTAACGACCACTCCGCCCTCCGGTCAATGTCGGCGCTCAATTTGCACTCCACGCCTCCCCCACCCGCGCGGCGATGGCGGCAAGGCGCGCTTTTTCATCCTCCGTGAAATCATGAGGCGCGTGCATGCCGACCCCCAGGGTGCCCAGCACGGTCGCCCCGTCCGGCGCGAAAACCGGCACCGCCAGCGAACCGGAAACCTGCGTCTGCCGCGCATCCGGCCGGGCGACCCCGCCCAGATCCTGCTGGAGATTGCACAGCTCCACCGGCTCCCGCCGCTCCGCCGCAGCCCCGGCGATCCCCTTGCCGAAGGGGATGCGGGCGATTTTCGGCAGCAGGGCTTCCGGCACGCCCCGCTGGACGACCAGATCGAGGAATTCCCCGTCCGCCTTGTGCAGCGTGCCCGTCTGGCAATGGAAGGAGCAGAGGACTTCCTCCAGCCAGGCGGAGGCATCTCCGGTCGTCTTGAAATCGAGGCTCATGGGGACTTTCTCCGCCCGTCCCGGCCGCTCCGCCAAGGAAATCTTGTCCGCGGCGGCAGGAACGTGCCAGCATCCGGGGTGGAATCCGGCGAAAGAAGACCTGATTTCGCATTTACAGGTCCGCCTAACCAATTTCACCCTTCAATCACGTTTGGAAACCCATGAAGAGCACTCCTTTGATGACATTGATGGCAGCGGCATGCCTTGCGGGCGGGGCACAGGTCGGCACAGCATCCGCGGACATTCCCGTGGAAACCTTCGGCAAACTCCCTGACGGCCGTGAAGCAAAGCTCTTCACGCTCACCAACAAGAACGGCCTGCGTGCCAAGATCTCCGACCTCGGTGCCACCCTGGTGGCCATGGAGGTGCCGGACAAGGCCGGCAAGGTCGCGGACGTGACGCACGGCTTCGACAGCCCGGAAGGCTACCTTTCCGAGGGGAACCCCTACTTCGGCGCCACCGTCGGCCGCTTCGGCAACCGCATCGCCAACGGCGTGTTCACCCTGGACGGCAAGGAATACACCCTGGCCACCAACAACGAGCCCGGCGGCATCCCCTGCCACCTGCACGGCGGCAAGGTCGGCTTCAACAAGCGCATGTGGACCGCCGCCCCGGACGAGGACAAGAACGCCGTGACCTTCACCTACGTCTCTGAAGACGGCGAGGAAGGCTACCCCGGCACCCTCACCACCAAGGTGACCTACACGCTGACGGACGCCAACGAGCTGAAGTGGGAGGTTTCCGCCACCACGGACGCGCCTACGGTCCTCAACATCGTCCACCACAGCTACTGGAACCTCAGCGGCGACCCGACCTCTTCCATCAACGACCACGTCCTGACCCTCCACGCGGACAAGTACCTGCCGACCAACGCGGGCCTGATCCCGACCGGCGAGCTGGCCCCCGTGGCGGGCACGCCGATGGACTTCACCAAGCCGACCGCGATCGGCGAACGGGTGGATGCCGACTTCGAGGCCCTGAAGCTGGGCGGCGGCTACGACCACGCCTGGGTGCTCAAGCCCGGCAGCGGCGTGCGCCCGGCGGCCCGCCTGAAGGATCCCAAGTCCGGCCGCGTGCTGGAAATCTCCACGGACAAGCCCGCGATCCAGTTCTACGGCGGCAACTTCCTGGACGGCAAGGTGGCCGGCAAGAAGGGCGTGAAGTACCCCCACCGCAGCGCCTGCTGCCTGGAGACGGAGAATTTCCCCGACGCCCCGAACCACCCGGACTTCCCCTCCGCGGTGCTCAAGCCGGGCGAGACCTACACGCACGTGATGATCCACAAGTTCTCCGCCGAGTAAGCGTCCCCGCTTTCCCGGCTCCGCGTGCGCCCTCTCCCGTGCCCGGGGGCGCACGCACTCCGCTCTTGCTGCCCCCGTGCGGGGCGGCTTTTCATTCCACTCGTTAGATAACCCACCTGTTCATTTTCATGACCTTGCTCTCGTTCCTGGCGTTCACGCTCTTTGCGGCGTTTCTCACCTTTATCATCACCCGGCGGGATGAGAAGGGGTCTTCGGACGGGTTCTTCCTCGGCGGTCGCTCGCTCACCTTCCCGGTGATCGCCGGCTCCCTCCTGCTGACCAATCTCTCCACCGAGCAAATGGTCGGCCTGAACGGTGCCGCCTACAAGGACGGCCTGGCCGTGATGGCCTGGGAGGTCGTGGCGGTCATCTCCCTGGTGCTGATGGCTATCTTCTTCCTTCCACGCTTCCTGCGGGCGGGCATCACCACCGTCCCGCAGTTCCTGGAAAATCGTTTCGACCGGCGCACGCAGACCCTGGCGAACATGATTTTCCTGCTCGCCTATGCCTTCCTCCTTATCCCCATCATCCTCTATTCGGGTGCGGTCGGTCTGTCCCAGATGCTGGATCTGAAGAACCTGACCGGCATCACGGAGCCGGTTCAATTCCTCGGGCAGACGGTGCAGCCGGACCCCGCTATCCTCTGGGGCACGGTTTTCCTGATCGGGATCATGGGTTCCCTTTATTCCCGCTTCGGCGGCCTGAAGACTCTCGCGGTCCTCGACACCATCAACGGGGTGGGCCTGCTTGTCGGCGGTTTCATGATCGCATGGTTCGCCCTCAACCGCGTGGGCGACGGGCAAGGAGTCGCGGAAGGCTGGAAAATCCTGAAGGAAACCAATCCCGGGCACCTCAATTCCATCGGCACCCCCGAGACGAGCGTGCCTTTCAGCACGCTTTTCACCGGCGTGGCCCTGCTCAATTTCTTCTACTGGTGCACCAACCAGCAGATCATCCAGCGCACCTTCGGGGCCAGCAGCCTGGCCGAAGGCCAGAAGGGCGTGCTCCTGACCGCCGGGCTCAAGCTCCTGGGTCCCGTCTATCTCGTCATTCCCGGCATCATCGCCTACCATCTTTTCGCCAAGGACGGCATCGCCAATGACAAGGCCTACGGCACGCTCGTCCGCGAGGTGCTTCCGCCGCACCTGACCGGCTTCTTCGCCGCGGTGATGGTCGGTGCCATCCTGAGTTCCTTCAATGCCGCGCTGAACAGCACGTCGGCTCTCTTCAGCATCGGCCTCTACCACCACGTGATCAACCCGAAGGGCACGGAGCAGCAAATGGTCCGCGCCGCCAAGATCTTCGTCGTCACCATCGCCATCGCCGCCATGTTCGTGGCCCCGCTGCTGGCAGGCCAGGAGAGCATCTTCGCCTATCTCCAGGATATGAACGCGATCTACTTCATCCCCATCTTCGCCGTGGTGGTGGTCGGGATGCTTCATCCCCGGGTTCCCGCCCCCGCCGCCTTCTGGGCGCTGGTGCTCGGCCTGGCGATGATCGGGGTGAAATACTTCATCCCCGGCGTCGCGCCGAAGGTGGACGCCGTCTTCCGCTACAATTTCCATTTCCTCGGCTTCGTCTTCGCCACCCTGGTCGTTTTCATGATCGCCTGGGGGGCAGCCGCCCCGCGCGCGCAGGCCTGGAAGCTAGAGACCAGCACCCCGATCGACATGACCCCTTGGAAGGGCGTGAAGTGGGCCAGCCTGATCCTGATCGCCCTGGTGCTGATCATCTACTCCAGCTTCGCCAGCTTCGGCGCCTGAGCCTCTCCGCCGCTCCGGAAAACCCCGCCCGCCCCGGCGGGGTTTTGCACATCCGGCAGCGGGGCCTGCAAATCCGGTGCGCAGCCCCTTGCCGACCGCTTTCCCCTTTGCCAAAGCCCGGGATTTCCCCACCTTGAAGGTGTCATCCCGATCACGATGAAAGCTTCTCTCCTCTTTTTTTCGCTGAGCGCCGGTGTCCTTGCCCAGACTCCGGAGTGGGAAAATCCCGCCGTTTTCCGGGTCAACAAGGAAGCGCCCCGGGCCACCTCCATGCCTTTCCCGGACCGGGAATCCGCGCTCGCCAAAAAGCGCCTGGAATCCCCCTGGTGCCGGCTTCTCAACGGCGACTGGAAGTTCCATTACTCCGGCTCCCCGGCGGCCCGGCCCGCGGATTTCCACAAGCCGGACTTCGATGTCTCCGGCTGGAAGGAAATCCCCGTGCCCTCGAACTGGCAGCTCCACGGCTACGGGGTGCCGGTTTACACGAATTCCGAGTATCCCTTCGCCGCGAACCCGCCGAAGGTGATGGACGAGCCGCCCGCCCATTTCACGAATTTCCCGGCGGAAGAGCGCAACCCGGTGGGCTCCTACCGGCGGAATTTCACCCTCCCCGCGGAGTGGAAGGACCGCCCGGTCCACATCGTCTTCCAAGGCGTCGATTCCGCCTTCTACCTGTGGGT
>CBFGVD010000203.1:0-6481 GCA_965651965.1 uncultured Verrucomicrobiaceae bacterium
AGGAGATCAAACCCTTCTACATGCGCCTGAACGAGGACGGGAAGACGGTGACCGCCATGGATCTGCTGGTTCCCGGCATCGGCGAGATCGTGGGCGGCAGCCAGCGGGAGGAGCGGCTGGACGTGCTGCTCGCGAACATGGAGCGCCACGGTCTCTCCGTGGAGGACTACGCCTGGTACGTGGACACGCGGAAGTACGGCACCGTCCCGCACGCGGGCTTCGGCATGGGCTTCGAGCGCATGCTCATGTTCGTCACCGGCATGCAGAATATCCGGGACGTGATCCCCTTCGCCCGGACTCCCGGGCATTGTGAATTCTGATCCGCCCGGGAAGGGGATTTCACTTACAGGCCGGGATTTGATCGGGGTGCTCCGGAAAGGGGCACCCCTACTCGTTTGAGGGATTGTGAACGCGGGAAAAAAGTGTTCGGCGGGTGAAAAACCGGTTGTCAGACAACTTTTTCTCTGTATTTACATCTGAAAACCCACTTGTCGGACAGATTGAAGAGAAACCCTTGTTTGATCATGAAAGGTGCACCCCTTTGCCGGGCATTGAACCCGATTCGCAGAAACGGCTTCGCGCTGGTGGTCTCCCTGATGTTGATGACCCTGCTGGTTATCCTCGGGCTGAGCATGCTGACGCTCTCCAGCAAATCGCTTTCCGTTTCCGACCGGCAAAAAGATCTCGCGATCGCGCAGTCGAATGCCCGTCTGGCCCTTTCCATGGCGGTGGCCCAGCTCCAGCGCCACACCGGCCCCGACCAGCGGATCACCGCTACCGCGGACCAGATCGGCGGCAGGCAGGATCCCGACCGCTCCTCCGCGGCGGAGGACCGGCAATACTGGACCGGAGTGTATAAATCCTGGCAGTCGGGTGTGAAAAACCGCCCCGAACCGGAGTTTTGCTCCTGGCTCGTTTCGGGCGAAGCGGATCTGGTCGAGGACAAGGGCGCGGCGGAGGGCAATGCCGGCGACGGCGTACCGGTGGAACTCGTCGGACGCGGTACTTTAGGGGATACGGACGAGGGAATCGTCCGGGTGCCCCCTTTGAACGTGGTTACCCCGGAGGGCGGGAACGCCCGCATCGCTTGGTGGACGGGCGATCAGGGCACGAAGGCGGCCATTGCCACGCCTCCCGGCCCGGAGAGCGAGGAACTGGCATCCGTCCGGGCCGCCACCCAGGCTGCTCCGCGGAATGCAGTGGAATACGCGAAAAACGGCAAGGATGCTCCTTTCTCCACCCTTGCGGCGACCGATCCGCGGATCCAGCGGGTGACGGATTGGAACCAGGCCGCCTTCCTCGCCACGGACAAGGATTCTCCCCGCAGCCTTTTCCACGATCTGGCCCCCTTTTCCTCCGGCTTGATCACGAATGTCCGCACCGGCGGCTTCCGCAAGGATTTGTCGATGTATCTGGAGCGCACTTCTTCCAGCGTGCCGAAGAATCCCCTCTACCGGGTGGGCGGGGAGAGCGGGATCAACGAGGCCGAACTGTGGCTCCACTACAACATGTACAAGGAGCTGAAGAGCAGGGGACGGTACAGTTTCACCACCGGCGGTTCGATGTCCCCCTCCGCACCCTATCTCCAGGTGGAGGGCAACCAGTCGGCGATGCTGAACGACCCTGAAAATTTCTACAAGCAGCCGGCATTCGTCAGCTATCAGACGGTTCTTTCCTTCCATTCCCGCACCGTCAATTCCGGCGGTTCGAGCAAGCAGCGCCTCTGCCTGGTGGTGGATCCGATCGTCACCTATTGGAATCCGCTGGATGTCCCCGTGGTGCTGAGCCCTGCCTACAATTCGATCAAATTCTGGCAATTGCCGTATGATCTCAGCCTCCGCCTTCCCGGCAAGGCCGCTTCCGTCAGCCTGATGCGCGCGCTGGGCGGCGGTGAGTTCCACTACCTCACGCTGATCGCTGGCGCCCAGCAGCCCATCGTCCTGAAGCCCGGCGAAGTCATGATCGTCTCCCAGGGGCCGAACACCCCGATCGCCCAGGACAATCCCGAGCTCAATTACATCCAGGGGCGCGCCGGCTGGAACTTCGGCGGCGGCATCTCGATCGATCTCAAGGACAGCGCCGGGAACTTCGTGGAGGGCAACTCGAACGACACCTTCACCTACGACCTGAAACCGAACAGCGCCATCTCCGACGGCACCCGCCACTGGTCCCTCAACCACCACGAGACCTACTACAAGGAGGACCGCACCGGCCGCGGGGAATCGGTGGGCATCGGCGGCGTCTTCATCGATTATATTTACGGCCAGCCGCACAGCGAATCCAATCCCAAGCCGGCGAACCTGAGGCTCCGCGCCTCGAAGTTCCCCGCCTTCTTCGGCAAGATCAAGAGCTCGGATACCCGGCCGATGAAGTTCTCCCAGTTGAGCGGGCGCAAGGAGCCCTTCATGATCTACTCCTACAACGTGAAGACCGAAAAGGGCTCGGACCGCGGCGGCCGCTTCCTTTCCCGCTTCAATCCGAAGGCGATGCTGGTGGACTTCTACGACCTCTCGGAGAAGGAGCTGGACCTGCTCCCCTTCGAGGTCCAGATCCAGCCCCTGGATAGCTGGAAGAACCGGAACCTGGAGGTTAGCCCGAGGGGCAACGGCTACTTCGGCGGGGGAATGAACGCGGAGTTCGGCACCTCCTTCATCTCCACCCATTCCGTCCCGCGGGAGCCGCTTTACTCGCTCGCGGCCTTCCAGCACGCCTTCGCGAACGGCTTTTCCTCGAACAACCCGCAGGCGGGCTACGCGATCATCAACGCGCGCTTCCCCGTCCTGCCCCACGTGTCCCACCCGATCGGGAATTCCCTGGCCCCGTCGATGATCCCTTCGGACAGGACGGAAGCCATGATGTCCGGCCCCCGGGTGCTGGCGGACCATTCGTATCTGGCGAACGAGGCCCTGTGGGACGATTGGTTCCTCTCCGGCATCGCCCCGCAGTCCGTGGCCACCTTCAACCCGCGCCGCGCGCAGCGGCAGGTGGCGGAGGAATTCCTGAACGGCACCGCCTCGCTGCCGGTGAGCCGCTATCTGCCCGATCTGGGCGGCGAAGATCCGGACGAAGTGCTTTCGGAACTTTTCCGCGGGAATACGCCATCCGATGCAGCCACGCTCCTGGCGGCCTCCCTGATCCGGGTGGACGGACTTTTCAACGTGAATTCCACCTCCGTGGAAGCCTGGAAAGCGCTTCTCGGGTCCCTGAAAGATCGTCCGATCGTGGTCCGGGATGCCAACGGCGCGGAGAAAGTCACCACCGATCACGGGGACGGCGTGCCCGTTGCCGGGCTGCTCGGTCCGGAAGACCTCATCGCGAAAGGCAAAGGCTCGGTGGATGTGAAGGAACCCGAGCAATGGACCGGCCGCCGCACCCTTACGGAAGAGGATATCGAGTCGCTGGCCCGCGGCATCGTGCGCGAGGTGAGGAAACGCGGGCCCTTCCTTTCCCTGGCGGATTTCGTGAACCGCCGGGTGGGGGGAGACGAAGAACTCGCGCGCAGCGGCGCGGTGCAGGCGGCCCTGGACTCGCGGGATGTCACGGTGAACGACGCCTACAATGCGCAGGACCGGTCCGTGCCGGCTTCCGTCGGTTCGCGCTTCGCCTTCCCGGAAGCGGAAGCGGGTGCCGCCGCCTACGGCATCCCGGGAATCGTCAAGCAAGCGGACATCCTCACGCCGATCGCACCGGTTCTCTCCGTCCGCTCGGATAGCTTCGTGGTCCGGGCATACGGCGAATCCGTCGGCAAGAACGGGGAGATCCTCGCCCGCGCGTGGTGCGAGGCGATCGTGGAACGGGACAAAAATTTCGTGGATTCCTCCGAAGAAGCCGATACCCAGATCGCCAGCCTGAAGAGCGAAGCGAACCGGCATTTCGGCCGCCGCTACCGCGTGTCTTCCTTCCGCTGGCTCCATCAGGATGAAGTTTGACCGAACCCGACCCATGAAGTGCTTGCTCGCCCTGGCCGCCCTGGCCTTCGTCCCCGTCCTCCAAGCCCAGGATTCCGGCCGTTCCGGCCCGAAGGTCCGTTTCCTCGCCGAGCGCGCGCCGGAGAATCTGGGACAGGTGGTGGTGGCGGTGGAGGAGAAGAAATCCGCGCCCTTCGATCTCCCCGTGAAATTCGTGTCGGAGCCCGTCGCGGCACCGGCCCGGGCCTTCGAACTGCGCACGGCGGCGCAGGATCTGCCGCTCGCGAAGATCGCCCTGCCGGAGGCCGGGAAATCCTTCGTGGTCTTGCTGATTCCCGCGGCAAAGGGCGGCTACGATCCTGTGGTGCTGCGGGCGGACGATCCTTCCTTCAAGCCGGGCGACGTCTATTTCCACAATCACGCCGACAAGACGGTGCTCGGCTACGTGGGCACCGCGAAATTCATCCTCGCCCCCTCCAAGGGCAAGATTCTGCGGCCGAAGGGGGCGAAGCCGGAAAACTACTACGATGTCGGTTTCGGGGTCCGGGAGAAGGAAGGAGACCGGGCGCTCAGCACCACCCGCTGGCCGGTGGATGACAAGCAGCGGTCCTACGTTTTCTTTTTCATCAACCCGGCCACCAAGCGTTTGGATTACCGGGCGGTGGATGAATTCGTGGAGCCGGAACCGGCAACTCCTTGAGGCGGGACCGGCGGATGCCGCGCAATCGTGCTCGCAAGATCGCGGGATTTCGCGCGTAAATGCCGGACCGTCATGACCCAGAACCCGATCATTGCCGACCGCCGCGCCTTCCTGAAGGCCGGGACAATCGCCGCTGCCGCTTCCTCGCTGCCTTCCGTGCTGCACGCGCAGGCGGCTCCGAACGCGGAAATCAAGGTCGCCCTGGTCGGCTGCGGGGGCCGGGGCCGGGGTGCCGCCGCGCAGTCCCTGAATGTCCCGGGGACCAAGCTGGTGGCCGTGGCGGATGCCTTTCCGGATAACGCCGGGGATGCCGCGAACGCCTTGAAACAGCAGTTCGGCGACCGCGTCGATCTGCCGAAAGAGCGGGTTTTCGCCGGATTCGAGGCCTACAAGGGCGCGATCGATGCCGCGGACGTGGTGCTGCTTTGCACTCCGCCGGGCTTCCGCCCCGCACACTTCGAATATGCTGTGCAACAGGGCAAACATGTTTTCATGGAGAAGCCCGTGGCGGTGGACGGTCCCGGCATCCGCAAGGTGATCGAGGCCGCCAAGGTGGCCGACCAGAAGAAGCTCAAGGTGGTCTGCGGCCTCCAGCGCCGCTTCCAGAACAGCTACCTCGAAACGCTCAAGCGCGTGCAGGACGGAGGCATCGGCGATTTCGTCTCCTCCCAGGTTTACTGGGTCAGCGGCGGCGTCTGGGTGCGCGACCGGAAGGAAGGCATGACCGAAATGGAATACCAGATGCGGAACTGGTATTACTTCAACTGGATCTGCGGCGACCACATCTGCGAACAGCACGTCCATAACCTGGACGTGAGCAACTGGTTCAAGGGAGCCCTGCCGGCCAAGGCCGTGGGCATGGGCGGCCGCACCAAGCGCGTGGGCAAGAACTACGGCGAGATCTACGACCACTTCTACGTGGAGTACACCTACGCCGACGGCACGGTGATGAATTCCCAGAGCCGCCACTGGGACGGCGTGTGGTCGAAGGTCAGCGAGACCATCGCCGGGACGAAGGGCTTCGCCTACCCGGGCATGATCAAGGACCGCTCCGGCAAGGTGGTGTGGCGCTTCCGCGGACAGGACAACAATCCCTACCAGACCGAGCACGACGTGCTCTACGACCACATCCGCAACGACAAGCCGATCAACAACGCGCAATACACCGCGGAGAGCACGCTCACGGCCATCATGGGCCGCATGGCCTGCTACACCGGCGGGGAAATCACCTGGGAGCAGGCGCTGAATTCCCAGCTCGATACCATGCCGGCGACCCTGGCCTGGGATGCCGCACCCGGCCCGAAGCCGGGCCCGGACGGCATGTATCCCTGCCCGATCCCCGGTGCGGGCAGATTCGTCTGAAGCGGCCCTCCGGCCCGTTCCCCTTGCGCGGCAACCGGTGCTCCCGGTTGCCGTTTTTTTCGCGGCGCGGACTATGCCGCGCGCAGCCGGAAAACCAGCGCGAGGCCCCGGGGAACAACCGCCTCCGCGCGGACGGTGCCGCCGCAGGCCTCGATCCCGGCGCGGACAATGGCCAGCCCGAGCCCGGAGCCGCCCGCCTCGCGGGTGCGGGCTGCATCCGGGCGGTAAAATGGCTCGAAGAGGCGCGGCAGGTCCGCAGGGGCGACTCCCGGCCCGTCGTCCGCGATCCGCAGCACCACCTCCCCGGCTTCCACGGTGGCGGAGATTTCGAGCGAGCAATCCTCCCCCCCGTGGCGGCGGGCATTCCGGAGCACGTTCGCGATGGCGCGGGCGAGCAGGTTGCGGTCGGCGGAGACGGCCAATCCTTCGGGCATGCGGATTTCCACCGCCTGCCCCGGGCATTCTCGGGAAAGGGCGATGTCCAGCAGGGAGGACAGTTCCACCGGCTCGC
>CBFGVD010000204.1:0-6468 GCA_965651965.1 uncultured Verrucomicrobiaceae bacterium
AGGCTGTTGCCAAGCGTTTCAAGGTGACAGGAACCGGTAAGGTTCTGCGCCGGAAACAAGGCGCCCGGCACTTGCTCCAATGCAAGAACCGCAAGCGCAAGCGGAGCCTCACCAGCGCCGCCCTTGTCTCCGATGCCGACATCAAGAACGTGAAGGAAAACCTTCCGTTCCACTGAAGCAAGAAGCAACAAACCGCGCCCCCGTCCGCGCCTCGGACGGCCTCCATCCCAGCCTGACCCGCAAGGGTACCACCGGACAAGCGAGACTGAGGGAGGTAAGAACAACCAACGGCCTGTCCGACCCGAAACGATACCATGCCACGCGCCACCAATAGCCCGGCTTCCCGCGCCCGTCGCAAGCGTGTCCTGCACCGTGCCAAGGGCTTCCGCGGATTCCGCTCGAAGCTCTTCCGCTACGCCAAGGACGCCGTCCGGAAGGCGATGACCTACGAATACCGCGACCGCAAGAAGCGCAAGGGGCAGTTCCGCCGCCTGTGGATCCAGCGCATCAGCGCCGCGACCCGCAACGAGGGCCTGACCTACTCCCGCTTCATCGAGGGTCTCAATGCCGCCGGCATCGAAGCCGACCGCAAGATCCTCGCGGACCTCGCCGTGAAGGACGCAGCCGCGTTCTCCGCGATCATCGCCCAGGCCAAGGCCGCCCTCGAAAAGAAGGCGACCGCCGCCGCCTGAAGCACCGCGACACCGCTCTGAAACGCCGCCCGGCCCCGTGCCGTGCGGCGTTTTTTCTTTTTCCGTCGGGGACCGCAAACCAGCAAGCCAGCAAACCGGAGGCCGGGATTCCCGCAGGCCATGGATATAGGGAAATCAGGGCAAGGCATGGGGGTTCCGCGGGATCGGCATGCGATGACAGGTTTCCGGGAAATTCCATGCTTGGCGCACTAAACCGCCACTGATTGAACGGCAGTAACTTCCCATGCCATTTCCCGGCATGTGAAAATCCCCATGTCCCCGAAGAAAGCCCTTGCAGCGCTGTTTCTCGCAGCCGCCCCACTCTTCGCGAATACCCCGCCCGCCGCGCCGGTCATCAACGAGCCGGAAACGGACGGCCAGATCGTTAACCCGGCGGACGTCCATCTGGAAACCGCACCCTTCAGCGACCCGGATAGCGGGCCGGAGGGCGCCTTCCGCGGCTCGGATTTCGAGATCTGGAGCGTTTCCCCATCCGAGCGGGTCTGGCATTCCCTGGGCATGACGGGAGTGGAGAGTTTCCACACCCACCTTGGAGACGGGGTTTTCGAGAATTCCCACGCGGGCCGGGTCGATTTGTTCTTCGATACCGATTACCTCCTCCGCATCCGCCACCGGGATAACAGCGGCGACCCGGCGACGGAATACGGGCCCTGGAGCGAGCGGCCCTTCCGCACCGGCTCGCCGAGCGCGATTTTCCCCATCCTGCTGCTCGATATCCTGGAAACCCCGGCCCCGTTGTGGCGGAACGGCACGAACCAGCCGATCATCCTGCCCGCGGGTGCCACCCCGCCCGCCATGCGGCTGGTCTCGGAGGACGGGGATTTCGACCTCCTGGAGATCCGCGGCAACGACGGGGTGACGAACACGGTCATCAATCCCGAAGCCGGGGGCCACGACCACGCCTTCAAGATCCTGCTCAGCTCCGGATCCGCGGCTCTCGCCCTGCCGCCCAGCACCCTGGTTTTTTCAGACAATCTGGCGACGCAGCACACCGTCTATCTGCCCTCCTTCAGCCTGGGGGCGGGGCAGACGCTGGTGCTCTGGGTTTCCCTGAACGGCAGCACCTATTACGGCTCCCTGGCGGATACCGGGCCGGTTTTCTCCGATCTCGCCCGCGGCTCGGCGGTGCCTTGGGTGGCCCGGCAGGCCGGTTACACGGTGGAGGTGGTGGCCAGCGGCTTCCGCATGCCGGTGAACGTGGTCTTCCTCCCGAACCCGGGACCCGGGCCCGGCGCTCCGCTCTACTACGTGACCGAGCTCTACGGCACGATCAAGGTGGTCCGGCGGGACGGCAGCGTTTCCACCTATGCGGACAACCTGCTGAACTACACGCCCAGCGGGGCCTTCCCCGGCTCCGGCGAGCAGGGCCTGGGCGGGCTGGCCGTCCACCCGGAGACAGGCGACGTGTACGTCACCATGCTGCGGAGCAATCCCGGCACGGGCAACAACCCGCGGCTGGTGAAATTCACCAGCACGGATGGCGGGCTCACCGCCGCCACGCAGACGCTGCTGCTGGACATGGCCCCGGAGGTCCAGGGGCAATCCCACTTCTGCTCGAACCTGACCATCGGCCCGGACGACAAGCTCTACCTTCACAACGGCGACGGTTTCGACGCGAGCACCGCGCTGAACCTCAACCAATACCGCGGCAAAATCCTGCGCGTGAACCTGGACGGCAGCGCCCCCGCCGACAATCCCTTCTACAACGCGGGCGATGGCATCAGCTCCCGCGACTACGTGTGGGCCTACGGCTTCCGCAATCCCTTCGGCGGGGCCTGGCGCGCGGCGGACGGCCAGCACTACGAGGTGGAGAACGGCCCCAGCCGGGACCGCTTCGCGAAGGTCACCGCCGGTACCAGCTACGGCTGGGCGGGGGGGAACGACGACATGTCGATCAATGCGCTCTACGTGTGGGAGCCTTCCACCGGCCCGGTGAATCTCAGCTTCGTGCAGCCGGAAACCTTCGGCGGCTCCGGCTTCCCGGCCGAGAAGCAGGGCCGGGCCTACGTGACCCTGAGCGGCCCGACCTACGCCTCCGGCCCGCAGGGTCTCGGCAAGCGGATCGAGGAATTCCAACTGGACGTCGTCGGCAATCTGGTCGGCACGCCGCAAACCCTGGTGGAATACAACGGCAGCGGCCGCGCCACCGCCTGCGGCCTCGCGGCCGGACCGGACGGCCTCTATTTCACCGATCTCTACCGTGATCTCGACAGCAGCGGGCCGACGGACGGCGGCGCGAACGTGCTGCGGGTGCGCTTCACCGGCTTCGCCCGCTTCCAGGCGGATGTCACCGCCGGCGACCTGCCGCTGGAGGTCGCGTTCACGGACACCTCCGAGGTGCCGGGTGCCTCCGGCTGGACCTGGGATTTCGGCGACGGGAATACCTCCACGGATCAGAATCCGGTCCACACCTACACGACGGAGGGCCTCTACAGCGTGAGCCTGGCGGTGACGGGGGCGAACGGCGTGGTTCTGACCCGCCGCAGCGCCTACATCGCCGCCGGGGTGGAGCCGCCCGCGGTGAACTACCGCTACTACCGCTTCACCCCCACGAAGCTGCGGAACGGGGCGGGGGCGAACAGCGTGCAGCTCGCGGAATTCGAATTTCTCAAGGAAGGCTCCTCGGTGATCCCCGGGGACACCCCGCTGGTCAGCAATCCCGGCGGGAACAACCCGCAGAACGAGGCCCCGGCGAACCTGGTGGACCGGGATGTGGAAACCAAGTGGCTCGATTTCAACAAGGGTGCCGTGGTCTTCGATTTCGGGGATTCCATGCAGATCGACGCCTACGGCTTCACCACCGCGGACGACGCCGCGGAACGCGACCCGGTGAGCTGGACGCTGGAAGGAAGCGATGACGCCCAGGCCTGGCATCTGCTGGACACGCAGGCCGACCACGCGACCCCGACGGCCCGGGGTGCCGAAACCGGGCCTTTCTCGGCGATCAACGAGCAGGCGCCGCGGATCCTCTCCTTCACCGCGGACAACCCGATCCTGGAGCCCGGTGAATCCACCGTGCTGCGCTGGGAGACGGACGGGGCCGAGAATGCAACCCTCACCCCGGCCCCCGGGGTGGTCGCACCCTCCGGCAGCGTGGAAATTTCTCCCGCCGCCACCCAGACCTACATGCTCGAGGTGGCGAACGGAGCGGGCAACACCATGGCGATGCGGCGGGTGGAAGTGCGGGAGCGGACCCCGGCCACCTACCGCTACTTCCGCTTCACCCCCACCGGCTTGCGGAACGACCAGACCTCCAACAGCGTGCAGATCGCCGAGTTCGACCTCTACCGGGAGGGGGAGGAAGTGGACGGTGCCGCGGCCACCAACCCGGGCCGCGACGGGGTGGCGGGGGAGGAAGCGCCGATGGCCGTGGACAACGACACGGACACCAAATGGAACGACCACAACAAGGGCTCCCTGATCCTGACCTATCCCGCCCCCGTCACGGTGGACGGCTACGGCTTCACCACCGCGAACGATCACGCGGAGCGCGACCCGGTGAGCTGGATCCTGGAGGGCAGCGAGAACGGCACCGCGTGGACCTTGCTGGACTCGGTGCAGGATTATCCGGTGACGCCGGAGCGCTATATCGCCACGCCGGACATTCCGCTGCCCTTGCTGCCGGATCGCGTGCTCTTCGTGGTGGCGGAAGCCACGAATCCGAATGTTTCCGAGCTCGCGGTCGCGGATCTGCTCGCCGGGCTGGGCTTCGCGGTGGATTTCGTGACGGACTCCGCGAGCACCACCGCGAGCGCGGACGGGAAGGCGCTGGTCATCGTTTCCTCCACGGTCACCTCCGGCCAGGTGGCGACGAAATTCCGCAACGTGGAGGTGCCCGTGATCTGCTGGGAGCACGCGATCTTCGACGACCTGGGCATGACGGCGAACGGCGCGGCGGATCACAATTTCATCACCGGCCAGAATTCCATCCAAATCACCGCGCCGGGACATCCCCTGGCCGCCGGGCATAGCGGCACGCTGGCCGTCTTCAGCCCCGCGGGAAACATGTGCTGGGGCCTGCCCGCCGCCAGCGCCGCGAAGGTGGCCACCGTGCCGGGCGATGCGGCCAAGGCGGTGATCTTCGCCTACGAGGCGGGGGACCCGATGGTCGGACTCTCCGCCCCGGCAAGGAGGGTCGGCTTCTTCTTCGAGGATATCGGCGGAGAGCTCGCCTTCGGCCATGCCTGGCATTTGCTGGAAAAGACCGTGATGTGGGCGGTGAATACTCCTCCGGCGGTCACCTTCACCGCCCCGCTCCCGGGGACCAGGGTCGTGCTCGGCACGCCGCTCGTCCTGCAGGCCGCGGCAAGCGGGAAGGACCTGGTGGCGGTCGAGTTCCGCAACGGCGGCGATTTGCTCGCGACGGTGACAACCCCGCCGTATGCCTTCGACTGGACGGATGCGCCCGCTGGCGAGCACCCGCTGACGGCAACCGTGATCGACGCCGTGGGGGAAACGGCCACGACCAGCACGGTCGCCGTGACGGTGCTCTCCGCCTTCGATGCCTATCGGGAGGAGCACTTCACACCGGCACAACTTGCGGACCCGCTGGTGAGCGGCCCGGCGGCGGATTTCGACGGCGACGGCTACGGCACCCTGCTGGAGCATTTCTTCGCGATGGACCCGGTTTCCCCGGACCGCCCCGCACTCTACGAGGCCCGGCGCTCGGAGGGCTTCGGCGAAGTTTCCTTCCGCCACATCGCCGCCACCGGGGATCTGGAAGTCGTCGTGGAGGCCACCACGAAACAGGCTGGCTGGGACACCGGCGGCGACCCCCTGGTCCGGATGGGGACGACCGATCACGGCCATGGCACCCACACCTCCACCAACCCCTCCTTGTTCTCCCGCGAGGCGAAGGAGTTCTTCCGCATCTCGGTGGGCTTGGAAGAGCCGTAGCGGTGGGGGCGGGTTTCCAACCCGCTTCGCCCGACATGCGGCAGCGGGTTGGAAACCCGCTGCCGCCGGGGGATTAGTCCGGGAACACGATCGCCCGGTGCCCGTCGATGATGGTGCGGTCGTGGACGTGGAAGCGGATGCCGCGCGCCAGGGCGATGCGCTCGCAATTCCTGCCGAGGCGCACGAGGTCGTTCGGGGCATGGAAGTGCTGTACCCGCTCGACTTCCTGTTCGATGATCGGTCCGGCATCCAGATCCGCGGTGACATAGTGGCAGGTCGCGCCGATGAGTTTCACCCCGCGCGCGTAGGCCTGCTTGTAGGGATTCGCCCCGATGAAGGCGGGCAGGAAGCTGTGATGGATATTGATCAGCCGTCCGGCGAAATCCCGGCAGAAATCGTCCGGCAGGATCTGCATGAAGCGGGCCAGCACGGCCAGTTCCACGTTTTCCTCCGCCAGGATCCCGCGGATGCGGGCGAAGCCTTCCGCCTTCGCGGTGCCGTCCATTTCGATGAGATGGAAGGGTATGCCCGCCCGCTCCGCGATGGGGCGGCAGGTGTCGCGGTTGCCGATGATGGAGGTGATCTCCACCGGCATCTCGCCGATTTCCGCGCGCCAGAGGATCTCGTTCAGGCAGTGGTCGGTCTTCGTGACCAGCACCGCGGTGCGCATCTTGTAGGGCAGGCGGCGGAAGTGCCACACGGCCCTCATCGAGCGGCCGAGGGTGCCGAAGCCCTCGATGAAATCCTCCGGGTCCACGTCCAGATCCCCGGTTTCGATCTCGAGCCGGGCGAAAAACTTCAGGGACAGCTTGTCCGTGAATTGGGCGAATTCCACCAGGTTGCCCCGGTGCCCGGCGAC
>CBFGVD010000205.1:0-6448 GCA_965651965.1 uncultured Verrucomicrobiaceae bacterium
CGGAGACCTTCGCTCCCTTCGATTCGAGGAAGCGCTTCATCTCGTCGCGCCCCATGGAGAGCGTGCCGGTGATGACGAAGGTCTTCCCCGCGAGCGGGAGCTCGGAAAGATCCGCCTCCGCCGGTTTCGGCAGGTAATTTTCCGAACGCGGGTCGATGCCCAGCTCCGCCAGGCGCTCGAGCACGTGTCGCCCGCCCTCCGACTCGAAGAAGGCGAGCACCGCCTCCGCCACCACTTGGCCCACGTCGGGCGAGACCGCCCAGGGGGCGAGTTCCCGGCGCAGCGCGGCGGCCTCTTTCTTCAGGGCCTTGTAAGCGAGGTCGCGTTCCTTCTTATCCTCCTCCCCGGCGGGGGGATTTTCCTTGTTGCGGGGGGAGATGCGTTTCATTTCCGCCTCCATCCGGGAGGCCCCGCGGATCCGTTCCAGCAGCGGTGAGCACTTCACGCCGCCGTCTTCCAGCCGGGCGATTTCGCCCAGGCCGGCGTGCAGGCGGGAAAGCTCCTTGGCGGCGGATTCCCCCACCTGGCGGATGCCCATGGCGAAGAGCCAGCGGTCCAGCGGCTTTTCACGCGCGCGCTCCAGCGCCTCGATCGCCTTGGCGGCGTTCTTCTCGCCGAAACGCCGCGGCTCTTCGTCCGTGCCCAGGTTCAGGGCGCCCAGAGGCACCGTCTCCAGGCCGAAGAGATCCAGCGGCGTGCGGCAGAGCCCGCGGGCCACCAGCGCCTCCGCCACGGTGCCGCCCACGGCCTCGATATCCAGCGCCTTGCGGGAGACGAATTGCTTGATCCGGGAGACCGCCTGGGCCGGGCACTCGAAATTCGTGCAGCGCCACGCCACGAAGCCTTCTTCCTTCGAAATCGGCCCGCCGCAGGAGGGGCATGCGCCCTTCACGAAGTCGTACAGGGAAAATTCCTTGGCCCCGGACGGGCGCTTTTCCATCACCACCTTCACCACCGCGGGGATGATCTCGCCCGCCTTTTCGATCAGCACCGTGTCGCCGATGCGGATGTCCTTGCGCTGGATTTCCTCCTCATTGTGCAGCGTGGCGCGGGAGACCGTGGTGCCGGAGACGAAGACCGGCTCCAGCTCCGCCACCGGGGTCAGCACGCCGGTGCGGCCCACCTGGATGGTGATGTCTTTCAGCTCGGTCTCCTTCTGCTCAGGCAGGAACTTGTAGGCGGCGGCCCAGCGCGGCGCGCGGGAGGTGTAGCCCAGTTTCTCCCGCTCCGCGCGGTCCAGCACCTTCACCACCGCGCCGTCCGTGCCGTAGCCCAGCTCGTGCCGCAGCTCCCCGATCAGGCGCACGCAGGAGAGCAGCTCTTCCAGCGAGTCCGCGGTGTAAACGGGCTTGTTCCGCGGGATGCCGCAGCGGTCCAACAGAACGTGAAAATCCCGCTCCGTCTCCAGCGGCGGGCCCTCGTAGGCCCCCAGGCCGTGGGCCAGGAAGGCGAGCGGGCGCTTTGCCACCAGCTTCGGGTCGAGCTGCTTGAGCGCCCCGGCGCTGGCGTTCCGCGGGTTCACGAAGGTCGGCAATCCGGCCTCGTCCCGCTCCGCGTTCATCGCGGCGAAGGCCTCGTTCGGCATGTAGATCTCCCCGCGGACTTCCAGCAGCGCGGGGATGCCCGGCTGCGGGAGATCGAGGGGCTGGGTTTCGGCCGGTGCGGGCCCTTCGGAGAGCACCTGGAGGTCGATGGGAACCAGTTCCCCCTCATCGGTCTTGATCAGATTACCCACATGGGCGTCCGCGATCTCCGTGCCCGCGTCGTTCTTCCAGCGGTTGTGCCCCGTGGAGCGGTAGCCGTTCGCGCCGAACCATGCGTCCACTTCGCTTTGTTCCGGCTCGGTCCCGTGCACGTAGGGCTGGGAGATCACGAAGGCCGGGCCCTTGTCCGTCTCGAGGATGCCATGGAAGCGGATGTCATCGCCGAAGAGGCGGTTGGAAGCGGCGATGTTCGCGAGGTAGGCGATGCTTCCCTGCGCGCCGAAATTCGGCGGGAGCGTGAATTTGATCACCCGTGCCAGTTCCGCGATGTGGAACACGGCGTGCTCCGACTGGCCGCCTAGTTCGCGCCAGCCTTTCGCAATTTCAAATAGCTCGTCTGGCGAGAGGAGCCGGCCAGCTTCAGCTCCCCATTCAAGAATGGATTCGGCTTCCTGTCGGATCCGTTCCGGAAGATCCTTTCCATCGCTTCCCGGGAGCTCAGCGAGGAGCCTTTCACGAAGGCTTTCCTCCGGGCTGCGCGCAGCCGGTCCGCCAGTGCTTGGGCTTGTGCCTGATTGCTCCCGTCCACGGCGCGGAAGATAAGGGAGGATATTTTCCAGGTCAAGGTTCCCGCCGCCCGATCCCGCGCCGGAGAGGACCAGCGGCACGGTGCGGATGGTCCGCACGTTGTTGGTGATGTCGTCGCCCGTGGTGCCGTCGCCGCGGGTGGCGGCGTAGGAAAGCTCGCCGTCCCGGTAAACGAGCGATACGGCCACGCCGTCGATCTTCGGCTCCACGGTCACGGCGATGTTCTCCCGGCCCAGGTTCTTCTGGAGGCGGCGGTAGAAATCGGCCAGCTCCGCCTCCGGCTCCACGGCGTCCTTCAACTCGAAGACGTCGTCGATGCTGAGCATGGGCAGCAGGTGGCGGATCTGCCGGAAGCTCTCCAGCGGCGCGCCGCCGACCCGCTTCGTGGGCGAGTTCGGATCGTCGAATTCCGGATGTTTCGCCTCCAGTTCCTCCAGCTCGCGGTAGAGCTTGTCGTAATCCGCATCCGAAATCTCCGGGGCGGCCTCGGTGTAGTAGAGGCGGTTGTGGCGCTCCAATTCGCCGCGGAGCTGGCGGATGCGGTCTTCCGTGCCGGCTAGGCAGGTATTGAAGAGGTCGTCCATGCGCTGGTCCTTGCTAGGCAGGTGCGCGCCGCGCGGGAAGCCTTCAGTGGAGTTTTCCCGCGCGTCCGGCGGGGGAAATGATCCTTTCCGCGGTGTAGGTGATGGAGCGTGCCGGGAAGCTGCCGAAATAGCGGCTGTCCAGGCTGTTCGCGTGGTTGTCCCCGAGCGTGAAGACCTCCCCCTCCGGAACCCGCAGGGGATAGCGGATGGTCGGAAACCGTGGAGAAGGGATGGCTGCCGGGCCGGGGGAAAGCCCGGCCCGCTGCGGCAGCTCCTTGCCGTTCACCCGTAGCCTGCCATTCTGAACCTCGATGAGATCGCCACCCGTGGCGACCACCCGCTGCAGGAAATGCGAGCCGTCAGGCGAGGCGCTCCGCGGCGGTGTGAAAATCACCAGGCGGCCATGCCGTACTGCATCGCCGCGACGGAAGACACGGACCGCCAGGATGCCGTCCCCGCTCATGATGGTGGGGGACATGCTGGACGACGGAATGTGAAAGACCTTCACGGTTCCGCTCAGGAGGACGGCCAAAACCAGGAAAATCGCGATCCCGGCAGCGAACAGGAGTTTGGTGCCGAGCTTGAGCCGGGGCATGCAGGGAGCTTGCCAGGCGGAACACGGGGATGCAATCCCGCGCTCGCCGCTACGGCTTGCAGCTCAGCACCTCCAGCGCCTTGATGCAGGCATTCGTGCGGGTTTCCACCCCGGTTTTTTCAAACACGTCCAGCACGTGCTTCTTCACCGTCGCCTCGCTGATGCCCAGGATTACCGCGATCTCGCCGTTGGTCTTGCCCTGGGCGATCCACAGCAGGGTTTCCGCCACCCGGGGGGTGAGGGCGAAGGCCCGCTCCAGCGGCGCGGGGGAGGAAAAATCGGGATCGAAGCTCGCCACCGCGCTCTGCCGCGCGCGCTCGATCCGGGAGCGGATCGCCGCCAGCAGGTCGGCCTTCGCCACCGGCTTGGTCAGGTAATCGTCCGCGCCCAGGTTCATGCCCGCGCGGATGTCCGGCTTTTCACCCTTCGCGGTCAGGAAGATGAAGGGGGTCGCCTCCGTCGCCGGGTCCGCGCGCAGTTCGCCCAGCACCCCGTAGCCGTCCAGCTCCGGCATCATCACGTCGCAGAGGATCAGGTCGGGATTCCCGCTGCGGGCCATCGTGATGCCCTCCCGCCCGTTCTCCGCGGTGAGCGTGCGGAATTCCTCCAGGCGCAGGATGGTCGCGAGATTCCGGCGCATCTCCGGCTCGTCTTCGATGATCAGGATGGTCTTCATGTACTCAAGGGAATGGTAACCGTGACCGTGGTGCCGGCGTCCTGGCGGCTGCGCACCTCGATGCTGCCGCCATGCAGTTCCACGCTCTGCTTCACGATGACGAGGCCGAGCCCGGTGCCCGGGCGCTGGCCGACGTTCGATCCGCGCTGGAAAGTATCGAAAAGGTTGGCCAGATCGCCGTCCGGGATGCCGATGCCGCGGTCCTCGATCTCGAAGCGCACCGCGCCGGGGAGACCGGTGGCGCGGAAGGCGACGGCTTGCCCGGCTTCGGAATACTTCACCGCATTGCTCAGCAGGTTGAGCAGGATGTGGCGCAGCAGGCGTTCGTCCGCTTGCATTTCCACCGGCAGGTCCGCGGTGAAGAACACGATCGGGCAGCGGGCGGAGGTGGTGGAACTCACCTCGTCCACCAGGCGGCGGCACAGCCCGGCCAGATCCAGCGGCCCGGGCAGGAATTTCATGCGCCCGGCCTCCAGGCGGCCCAGCAGCAGCACGTCCTCCATCAGCCCGGCCATGCGGCGGGAGTTCTTGATGATGGACTGGAGCTGTTCGCCGCGCTCCGCGGGCTCCAGCCGCTCCAGGTAATCGTCCAGGATTTCCGCGGAGGACTGGATGATGCCCAGCGGGGTGCGGAATTCGTGGGACACCATGGAGACGAAGTTGCTCTTGAGCTGGTTCAGCTCACGCTCGCGCTCCAGGGCGCGCTTCAGCTCGGTCTCCGCCCGCTTGCGCTCGGAAATGTCCGTGACCACCGCCTGCATCAGGTCGTTTTCCCCGTCCGGGATGCGGGTGAGCACCACTTCCATCAGCACCTCGTGGCCGTCGGCGTGGCGCTGGCTCCATTCGAAGCGCGTGGTGCCCTTTTCCAGGCACTCCCGCAGGTGGCGGCGCGCGGCGGTGGAGGAGTGCTCGCCGTCCGGCTGATACTCCGTGGCGAAATCCGCCGGATGGCTGCCCACGATTTCCTCCACCGTGCGGCCGAAGATCCGCGCCGCCGCCGGGTTCACCTCCGAGAAAAACTCCTTCTCGTGCAGCATGACGCCCTGGCTGGAAGCCTCGAAGAGCGTGCGGAATTTCCGCTCGGACTCGCGCAGCGCCTTTTCCGCCCGGGTGCGCTCTGTGGTGTCCACGGCGATGCCCCAGAGCTGATCTTCCCCGTCGGTGCTGCGGATCAGCATCCCGCTGAGGACGATGGGCACCAGGTGCCCGTCGCTGTGGATGTATTCCTTCTCGAAGGGGCCGAAGGTGCCGTGCTTCCTCACGGTCTCCAGGATCTCCAGTTCCTGGGCCTCGTATTTGCGCGGCGTGACCTCCCAGTAGGTCATGGCGTGCACTTCCTCCACCGTGCGGCCGATCATCCGGGCGAAGGATTCATTCACCTGCAGGAAATGCCCTTCCCAGCTCACGCGGGCCATGCCGAGAGGGGAGAATTCGAACAGCGCCTTGAACTTTTCCTCGGATTCGCGCAACGCCCGCTCCGCCCGTTTCCGGGCGCTGATGTCCTGCGCGATGCCCCAGATCTGGACCTCACCCGTGGAGGAAACCACCCGCATGCCGTGCAGCATCGCGGGCAGGATGCTGCCGTCCTTGCACACGTATTCCTTTTCGTAGGGGCCGAAGCGGCCGGTCCCTTGCAGCTTGTCGAAGAAATTCCGCCCGCCGAAGTGCTTGATCCGGTTGATGTCCCAGTAGTTCATCGAACCGAGTTCCCCGGTGGTGTAGCCGAGCATGTCGGCGAAGGCGGAATTCACCTGCTGGAAATTGCCGTGCTCGTCCACCAGCCCGATTCCTAGCGGGGAGAATTCGAAGAGCCGCTTGAAGCGTTCCTCGGAGGCGCGGAGTTCCGCGGTGCGTTCCGAGATGCGCTGTTCCAGGGAGAGGTTCAACTGGCGGACCTCGTTTTCCGCCTCCACGACCGCGGTGTGGTCGTGGTGCACGCATACCACCTCGATCACGCGGTTCTGCCGGTCGAAAATCGGGAACATCGTGGAGCCGATCCAGCGCAGCCCGCGCGGCGCCTGGCCCGGTGCCGCCTTCAGCTCGAAAGGGATCGGGTCGATGGTCGTGACCTGGCCGGCGAAGGCCTGTTCCACCAGGGGCAGCAGGCCCGCCGCGGCGAGCTGCTCGTCCGTGCGGATATTATGGCCGGCCAGGTCTTCCATGGTCAGATGGAAGAGCTCCCCGAAGGCGCGGTTGATCTGCAGCGTGGTGCCGTCCCGCGCGAAGACCTGCATGCTCATGGGGCTCTGCTGGAAGGCGCGGTGCCAGCGGTGCTCGGAAAGGCGCAGCTCCGCCTCCAGCC
>CBFGVD010000206.1:0-6416 GCA_965651965.1 uncultured Verrucomicrobiaceae bacterium
TGTGCTCGGGCCGAAGATCGGCGTCCCGCCCCGCACGGTGTCGCGGATCCTGCGTCGCCACGGCGTGCCCTACCTGCGCGAACTAGATCCGATCACTGGCGAGGTGATCCGGTCCTCGAAGGCCACCTCCCCGCTGCCGAAACCGAGGGTCCGGCTGGAAATGTCTTCCGTGTTTCCGGCAGCCCATTGCAAGGCGGCATCATCCAGGAAGAGATCGCCGCTGCCGAGGCTGCCGCCGCCGAAGACCAGCGTCCCGTTGCGGAAATCCACCGGTCCGCTGAAGAGCGTGTTGTTCCCGCCGAGGGCGAGATCTCCCGCGCTGGACTTGCTGATCCCGGCACTGCCGCTCAGCTCGCCGGTGATGGAAAGGGAGTCCTCCGCGTGGCCGAGCACGAGTTCGAGCGGATCGGCCAGGGATACCGGAGCCGCGATGATGTGCTCCCCGAGCAGCACGGTGATCGCCGCATCGGAGCTGCCGTTGTCCAGGGTCAGGGCGGAGCCGCCGCCGATGGTGTAGGCGTTCGCGTTGTTGAAGGTCAGGCTCCCCACCGTGGCCGGGGCGGCCAGGGTGATCGCGCGCGGCGCGCTGATGGCGGTGCCCAGGATGGCGGAGATGCCGGAACCATCCGGCACGCCGTTGGCCCAGTTCGAAGCCGCGGCCCAGGTGCCGTCGGCGTCCACGTTCCATTCCGGCGGGGCCGTGCCGCTCAGCGTCAGGGTGATGAAACCCCCGCTGGTGCCGAAGGTATAGGTCACGCCCGCCTGCTGGCTGGAGGGCGCGACTTCGAAAAGGTCGTCCGCATTGCCGGTGAAGGTTCCGGAATATTGGATCAGGTTGTAAGTCCCCAAGGTGGTGAAAGTGGCGGCCGAATTCTCGAGCCGCAGGTCCACCAGCACCGGATTCCCCGCCGATGCGCCGGGTGTGGTGAGGCCGCCGGCATTTGCCACGCTCACGGTGTCGTGGTTGCTGGCATCGGCGAATTCGATGAAAACGGTTGAGCCGCCGGACAGCGCCAGCGAACCCGTGGCGAGGCTTTCCACGCCGGTGGAGACCGTCGTCACTGCGCCCGGCCGTAGCCCTGCACCGGGGGCGATGGTCACGGCCCCGGCGATGCTGCCGCTGCCTCCGAGCGTCCCGGCGTTCACGTTCACCGCGCCGCCGGAAGTGGCGCTACCGGCGGCGTTGTCCGCCACCAGAGTGCCGCCGGTCACGGTCGTGGAGCCCGCGTAGCTGTTCGCGTTGGTCAGCGTCACCACGCCGCTGCCGCCGATTTCCAGCGCGCCGTCCCCGCTCACGGGACCGTCCACCCGCAGCGAATCCGTGGCATCCGCCGCGCCGAAGCCGCCCGTGGCTCCCGCCGAAACGGTGATGTTACGCCCCGTGACGACATCCGCAGCATCCGCAATCAGCTTGCCGGACCCGGTGGTGAAGTTCACGCCGCTCGCGGCATCGCCCAGGCCGCTGTCCGCGTTGATCGCCAGTTCGCCGCCCTCGATCGTCGTGCCGGCGGTATAGGTATTGGCAGCGGAGAAAAGGGTGCGTCCCGCGCCGCGCTTGATGACATTGCCCGCCCCCGCGATCACCCCCGGCTGGAGCTGGATGCCGCCGGTATTGAAGGCGAGGGTCGCGCCCGCGGCCACGTTCGTCGTCGTGTTGCCCAGCGAGCCGGTGCTGCCGCCGTCCCCGATTTCCAGGGTCCCGGCGTTCACGTTCGTCGTCCCGGTATAGGTGTTCGTTCCCGTCAGCGTCAGCTTGGCGGCACCCGTTTTGGTCAAAGCGCCGATGCGGCCGGTGCCGGTGTTCCCGTCCTGGACGACCCCGGCAAAGGTGGAATCGATCCCCTTCGCGCCGATGGAAAAGGTTCCCGTGCCCGTCGCCCCGCTGGAGCCGGAGAGGGTGCCGCTGCCGGTGAGCGCGCCCAGGTTGACGGTACCGGTATTGCGCGTGGTGATGAACCCGCTCAGGCCGGTGTCGAAGGTCGCGTTCGTCCCGCCGTTGTTCACCCCGCTGGTGGAGGAGAAGCGGATGCTGCCGCCGTCCGCGATGCGCACGGTGCCCAGCACGCCGCCGAATTGCTGGGTGTTCGCGCCCAGGGAAAAGGAGCACTGGGCCAGCGCGCCGGGAGCGCAGATGTTCACGGTGCTGTTCGCATCCGCGGTGATCAGGCCGCTGTAGCCGTTTGCCGCGTTGTCGGAGGTGATGGTGACGGTGGAGGCGGGGGCCGCCTCGATTGCCGGACCTTGGAAGGTGGAGGCATTGCCCGTGGTGCGCTCGTAGCGGTAGGCGGTGCCGTCGGCCAGGGTGATGATGTTCGCGCCGATGGCCGCGCCGTTCTTGGTCGTGAGCTGCCCGGCATTGACGCTCACGTTGCCGGTGAAGGTGTTCGCCGCGGTGAGGATCAGGTTGCCGCTGCCGTTCTTGGCCAAGCCCGCGCTGCCGGAGATGATGTTGTCCACGCGTGCCGTCACCGCGGTGTCCAGGATCGCCGTGCCGGAGAGATTGAGCGCGTTTGCCCCGGCGAGCAGCCAGCTCCCGGGGGTGAGCTCGGCATCGGCATCGCCGAAGTTGATGCGGCTGACATCCACCGGCACGTCCAGGTTCACCGTGAAGTTGGCGACCGCGATATCCGCCGCGGCGAGGTCGGCGATGCCGCCGGTACCGGGGAGATCGCCGGTGGTGTCCGAGTTGGTGTCCGCCCAGTTGGCGGTATCGCTCCAGTTCGCGGGAGTGGTGGTTCCGATCCAGGTGCCGTTCTGGGCCTGGACGGTGGCGACCGCGCACAGGGAAGCGCAGGTCAGGATAGCGGCGCGAGCGCCGGAAGGGGCGTTTTTCATGGGTTTCGGATTCTTGGGTTCTCCCCGAAAAAGGGGAGCTACGGGGTTTTCCGCATTAACAAGAATCGTTATCCATTAGGGCGAGTCTCCGGTCGATTACCCCAAGGGGGGTACCTGCGGCGCGGGGATCCGGAACGCTCAGATCGGGAAGCGGGGCTCTTCCCTGGCGTCGCGGAATTTCATCGCCGCCTCCGTGCGGGAGCGGACGTGGAGCTTCTCGTACACATGCTTCAGGTGCACGCGCACCGTCTCCACGGAGATATCCAGGCGGTCGGCGATTTCCTTGTTCGCCAGGCCTTCGCAGAGCAGTTCCAGGATCTCGGTTTCCCGCTTGGAGAGCTTCACTTCGTCCAGCGTGGATTCCGTTTTCGGCGGCAAGTGGAAAGCTTCGACCACCCGGCGGGCGATCTCCGCGGTCATCGGCGCGCCGCCGGAGCGCACGTCGCGGATCGCGTCCCGGACTTCGGCCGGGGTGGAGCGCTTGAGCAGATAGCCGGAAGCCCCCGCCTTCAGCGCGGCGAAGATCTTGTCGTGATCCCTATACACCGTGACCATGATGACCTGAATCTCCGGAAGGTGCTGCTTTACCCGCGCGGTGGCCTCGATACCGGACATCCCCGGCAGGTTGATGTCCATGAGCACCACGTGCGGGCGGAAGGCGTCGATCTTCTTCAGTGCTTCCTCCGCGCTCGGCCATACGCCCACGCAGCGGAATTCCGGCGCGGATTCCACGATCTTCCGCAAGCTGGTGCCCAGCGCGGCGTTGTCCTCGACAATGGCGATATCGGTGGCGGGCGGCTTCATCATGGTTTCGCGGGCACAGCGGGTATGGGAAATGTCAGGATAACGCTAGTACCCCGGCCGGGGAAGGTCTCAATCCGGCATTCCCCCCCGGCCTCGCGCATCCGGCGGTCCAGGTTTCCCAATCCCTCCCCGCGGGCGTACTCGGGATTGAAGCCGCTGCCGTTGTCCTCGATCCGGATTTCGAGCACGTCCGTATCGATGCCGATCCGTAGCTTCACCTCCGCGGCTCCGGCATGTTTCACGATGTTGTTCAGCGCCTCCCGCGCGGCCAGGAAGATGCCGTGGCGCTGCGGCGCGCCGAGCGGGCGATCCGGGATCTCGCGGGTGACATCCGCCCGCAGCGGGATGCGCGCCAGATCCAGGAACTCGCGGGCGAAGGCGGCGATGTATTCCACCAGCGAGCGCAGGGTGTCCTCGCGCGGGTTCACCGCCCAGACGATTTCGTCCAAGGTGCCGACGACATTCGTGGCCTTGGAGGAAAGTTGGTCGAGAGGGGAGTGGAGCGGGGAGCCGGAGGCGTCCTCCGCCGCCAGCGCGGCCAGGATGGAGATCTCCGTGAGACTCGCACCCAGATCGTCGTGCAGGTCCCGCGCGATGCGGGAACGTTCGCTTTCCCGGGCATTGCGGATGTTCAGCTTCTCGATGCGGCGCTTCATCCGGGAGCGGGCGAGCAGCCAGCCGGTGCCGGCGGCGGCGGCCAGCACGGTGAGCCCGGAGAGTGCCACGAACCAGCCGGTCTCCCAGAAATGCGGGCGGATGAGGATGCTTGCCGCGGCGGGGGCTTCGCTCGGGATGCCGTCGCCGTTCACGGCCACGACCTCGAAGACATAGCGGCCGGGCGGCACGGATTCGTAGGCGGCGGCGCGGCGGCTGCCGAGCTCCTGCCATCCGTCGTCCAGCCCGGTGAGACGGGCCCGGTAGGTGATTTTCTCCGGCGCGCTGTAGCCCAGCCCGGTGAAGCGGAATTCCAGTCGCGAGCGCCCGGGCCCGGCTTCCAGGCCGCCCGCCCGGACTTCCTGCGGCCGGCCGTTCACGCGCACGGCATTCAGGTAAACCGGCGGGGCCACGCGGTTGATCTCCACCAGTTCCGGGCGCACCCGCACGATGCCGCTGCCGGTGGGGAACCACAGGCGGCCGTCCTGCCCCTGCCAGGCGGCGGGCTGGTAGCCGCCGATGCATTCGCGGGAGGGCAGTCCGTCCGAGCGGTCCAGGCGCAGCCAATGGACCGCCGCCTTCTTGTCCGCGGCGTGGCGCAGCAATTCCTTGCGGCTCGCACGCAGGATCCCGCCGAGCGAGCCGAACCAGAAGTGGCCGCGGCCGTCGTGCACC
The DNA here is from genome assembly GCA_965651965.1 of uncultured Verrucomicrobiaceae bacterium. Classification (GTDB taxonomy): domain Bacteria; phylum Verrucomicrobiota; class Verrucomicrobiia; order Verrucomicrobiales; family Akkermansiaceae; genus Haloferula. The sequence goes on from CBFGVD010000206.1 coordinate 4,969, forward strand.
AGGCTGGTCAGGCGCTCGTCGGGCAGGCCCTGGTCCGCGCCGAAGCGGTGCCAGCGGTTCCCGTCCCACAGGAAGAGCCCGCTGCCCAGGGTGGCGGCCCAGACTTCATTCTCCCCCGCGGGATGGAGGGCGGAAATCCAACGGTGCTGGAGATCCCCCGGCATGCCGAGCGGCGAGAAGCCCTCCGGCCCGCCGCGGAAGACCCGCCCGTCGATGCTGCCGAGCACGACTCCTCCCGACGGCAAAGGGGCGAGCGCCGAAACGTCAAGCTCTCCCAGGCCGCTCTCCGTGCCGTGCAGGCGCACCAGTCCGCCTGCGTAGGAGGCCAGCCCCTGCGATCCGCCGAACCACAAGCCGCCTTCCGGAGTCTCCGCGATGGCCCGCACCTTCGATGGCGTCTGTGTCTTCGAGAATTCGTTATGGAAGGCCCCGTTCCGGCGGGCGAAGACGCTGCCATCCCGGGATGCGGCCCAGAGCGTGCCGGAGCGGTCCTCGAAAAGAGCACCGATCGAGCGGTGGTATCCGCCGGGCATCAGCTCCACCTGTTCGCTGCCTTCCGGCGTCCAGCGGCTCAGGCCGCCGCTGCGGTTGGCCAGCCACCACGCACCGTCCCCGGCTTGCATCACGGCGAAGACGGCATTGTCCGCCAGGCCGTCTTCCCGGTCCAGTACGTCCACGCGGCTGCGGCGCACCCGGATCAGGCCGTTCAAGGGGCTGGCGATCCAGACATTTCCCTCCCGGTCCTCCAGCATTTCATTCGCGGAGACGGGCAGATCGCCGCCCGGGAGCAGTACCGCCCTTCCTTCCGCCTTCACGTGACCGGTTTCATCGACCGACCAGGTTTCGCCGTTGCGGTCCCGGAGCAGCGGCGGGGCGGCGGGATCCGGGGCCCGGCCTCCTTCGCGCTGCTTGCGCTCGTCTTCCCGGAAAAGGGCCAGCAGGGCTTCGCCGGGCTCCGCCACCGGCACGGCGGAGGAGCCTTCGATCCGGTGGATTTCCTCCCCCCGCTTGAAAAAGACGCTTCCCGCCGCGTCTTCCAGCACTTGGGAAACCAGCGGCGGGCGGGGCTCCCGGGTATCCGCCATCACCCGCTCGAAGCGCCCCCCGCGGATGCGGAAGAGTCCGCCTTGGAAGGTGGACACCCAGATGTCGTTCCCGGCGGTGGCGTAGATCCGGCGGAAGGCGAAGCGGTTCCGGCGCTGCTGGCCGTCCAGTTCCACGGGCTCGAACTCGATGCCGTCGAAGCGCGCCACCCCTTCCGCCGTGGCGATCCACAGGTAGGCGTCCGGTGCCTGCACCAGGGAGCGCACCACGTTGCCGGGCAAGCCGTCTTCGGATTGCCACGCGCGCACCAGCAGATCGCTCTCCCGCGCCGCGGCGGGCACCAGGAGCAGGGCGGCGAGCAGGGCGGGCAGGCGCACGAGCCCACTGTGCAGGAAGGGACTCGG
>CBFGVD010000207.1:0-6358 GCA_965651965.1 uncultured Verrucomicrobiaceae bacterium
AAGCTGACGGACCGGGAGAACCCCGCCTACTACGAGATGAACCGGCGCGAACTGGAAAGCATCGACCTGGAGCGCGCGATGAAAGCGGTGTCACGGCTGGCCGATGCGGAGCCGAAACTTTACCGCAAGGACATCGTGCGGCGGATGCAGCAACTTCTGAAAGAAGGCGGGGCGGACGAGCTTTCGGAGGTCGGCCTGCTGCTCCAGACCCAGATCGGCAGGGCGCTGCCGGTATGGGCGGAAGAGGGGGACGGCTCCGAAGCGGCGGTGCGGGAAGCGCTGGAGAAGATGCCGAGGCAGACGGGCAACGTGCCGGAGAGCCTGGTGAAATTCCTGATGCTGCGGCAGGACCGGGAAGCGATCCCGCTGGTGGACGAGCTGTGGGCGGCGGACGTGACCCGGTGGGAAGATGTTTACATCGGGTTCGGTCCGGCGATCGAGGAGGCGGTGCTGGCACGGCTGCCGGAGGCCACCATGACCATGAAGCGCTCCGCGGCGCGCTTGCTTTCCAAAAACGGAACCGCCCGGAGCATCCCGGTGCTCGAGAAATTACGGGCCGATGCGGATGGCGAACTCCAGGTGCTGATCGACAAAGCGCTGGAAGCGATCCGGCAACGGGGCGCGGAGTCTTGAAACCTTCACGGGCATGAACGCGCTGCCGGCCGCCATCGCCCTGGGTTCCGCGCTGATGCTGTGCCAGTGCGGCACGCCTTCGCCGCCCTCCTGCCGGATGCTGCCAGCGGGATCGCGCGGCCCGGTTTCGCAGCAACTGGACGATGCCCGGCAAGCCTGGCAGGCGCTGGGGGCGGCACGGACCGCCGCGGAGCGGGAAGCGGCGGCACGATCCTATAACGCCGCCGTGGCAAAGCTGGTGGACCGCATTCACTGCGGCAAGGGCGGCATCCATGAAAAAGCCGCGGCGATGGGCACATCGATCGATGAATCCCGCTCGCTCGGCGCGGGGATCCGGGTGGCGGATCTGGATGCGCTAGTACCTGCTGCCGCCGTCTCCACGAAAGAAGTGGGGGAGCGCCACCTGAGCGGCGGCGTGGGAATCCCCGTGGTCGGCTGGAAGAAGACCGCGGAGGAAGGCGAGCCGCGCTGGGACTTCGAGCCGCCGACGGGTATCCCGCTGAACCTGACGGCGGTGCTGCGTTTCCCGGAAGGCAAGCCGCCGGAGTGGGCTTTCCTTTATCCGGGCCGGGCGAGGACCCTTGAGATCCGGGGCAGGAGCTATGCCACGGCCGCGGATTGGTCCGCACCGGCCGCGCTCTACTGGCAGATGTCCGACTTGGACGATCTGGATCTGGAGAAGGTCTTTTTGCCCAGCCGCTTCAGCGACGAATCGGCCCTGTACGTGGCCGCGCCGTATGATCCGAAGCGGATCCCGGTGGTGCTGGTCCACGGGTTGAACTCGAGCCCCGGAACCTTCAAGCGGCTCTACAACGAGCTGAACCGGGAGCCATGGTTCCGGGACCATTACCAGGTCTGGTTTTACAGCTATCCCACGGGGAACAACTGGCTTTTCAGCGCGGCACGCTTCCGCCAGGAGATGAAGAAGGCGGACCGGCTGGCGCGCCGGAAAGGCCCCGCGGACAAATGGGAGCGCATGGTGGTGGTAGGGCACTCGATGGGCGGGGTGATCTCCCATGCTTCGCTCAAGAAGCCGGGGGATGCGCTGTACCACGCCTTCCAGGAGCGGCCTTTGGACCAGCTTTCGACCAACCGCAAGACGCGCGAGGCGATCCGCATTCTCATGATGTACGAGCCCTTGCAACCGCCGGAAAGGGTGATCTTCATGGCGGCGCCGCACCGCGGCTCGCCGATGGCGGACCGCTTTTTTTCCGCGATGTTGCGGCACTTGATCCGCCTGCCGAAGACGCTGACGGTCGGCCTGGTGGACTTCACCTTGAACGATCTTTCCAGCCTGGCGACGAGCGGGGAAAGCTCCTCGAAGGGATGGTTCACGAGCATCGGTTCGCTTTCGCCTTCCTACCCGGCCTATCCCGTGCTGGACCGGACGCCTTTCCGCGCCGGGCTGAAAAGACACTCCGTGATCGGGGACCGGGGCAGGGGAGATACGCCGGACAGCTCGGACGGGATCGTCCCCTACTGGTCCTCCCATCTGGAAGGGGTGGAGAGCGAGAAGATCGTTCCCTTCAACCACAGCGTGACCGTTTGCCCGGAAGCGGCGGAGGAGGTGAAGCGCATTCTCAAGGAGCACCTGCGGAGCGTGCCGCGCACCAGGCCTTGACCGCGGGGCGGCTGAGGAAATAGAGCGCCAGCGCCGGGTAGAGACAGGACAGGAGCGGCGTGATGGTGCTGGAAACCGCCACTGCTCCCTTCATCGCGGCAAGGAAACCCCGGTCGGCGCTCCCGCCCCCCGCAACGACCGTATTTTCCATCATCCGCTGGGTGAGGGGCAGCACCCAGGCCACGGTGACGACCAGGGAGACGAGCTTGGTGCCGATGGAGGTCCATGCGTAGCGATGGGACCACTTCACGCCGTCCGGCCGGGAGCGGACGAGTTTCAGGCCGGAAACCAGCAACAGCACGGCCAGCACGAGCATGAAGGCACCGGTCATGAGCGTGACCCACAGGAGCTGGTCCTGGAACTTCATTTGTTCGGCCATGCCGGGCATGTCCGCGGGCATGATCATGCGCCCCAGCCAGGGGGAGACCAGGCTCCAGAGGCCCATCAGAAAACCTAAACCGGCGAAGACGAGGTGTATCACGCCGAATACTTTCACCGCCGCGGGCTCGTGGATGCCCGGGGGAGACATCGGCGGCGGCATGACGGGCGGCTGATATGGCGATGAACTCTCCATGGGGACATCATGCCATCCGGACCCCGCCGGTTGTCCATCCCGCATTCTCCCGGCTTTCCCCTTTGCCGGGGAGGGGTGCAGCCCTATCATCACCGGATGAATTCCTCCCCGCCGGTTGTCCTGACCATCGCTGGTTCCGATTGTTCCTCCGGCGCGGGCATCCAGGCGGACCTGAAGACCTTCCAGCATTTCGGCACCTTCGGGTTGACGGCCGTGACCTGCGTGGTGGCGGAGACTCCCGCCGTGGTGCGCTCCGTGCATGCGGTGCCCCCGGCGATCCTCCAGGACCAGCTCCGCGTGTTGCTGGAGGCCTTTCCCGTCGCGGCGATCAAGACGGGCATGCTTTTTTCAAAAGCGCACATTGTCGCCGTCGCCGAAATCCTTTCCGGATACCGGGACGTCCCGCTGGTGGTCGATCCGGTGATGATCGCCTCCACCGGCGACCCGTTGCTGGAGGACAATGCGATCTCCGCGTATAAGGAGCGGCTCTTCCCGCTGGCCGCGATCCTCACGCCGAACCTCGACGAGGCGGAGACGCTGTGGGGCGCTCCGGTGCGGGACGAGGAAACGATGGAGCGAGCGGCGGCGGAGCTTTCCGCGCGGCACGGCTGCGCGGTCTTGCTGAAGGGAGGACACCTCAAGGCACCCGTGTGCGCGGACTTGCTGTGGAGCAACGGCATGCCGGAGTGGTTCCGCGGGCCGAGGATCGAAACGGCGGCATCGCACGGGACCGGGTGCACGCTTTCCGCAGCCATCGCCGCGGGGCTGGCCAAGGGGCTGGACCTGCACGACGCGGCGGGCGGGGCGAAGGCATACCTGGAGAGGACCTTGGCCAGCTCCCTGAGGTGGGGCGGGATCTCCGCACTCAATCAGGGCACCCTGCCACTGGAATGAAAAAAAAGCCCTGCCCGGCGGGGAGCCGGACAGGGCGGTGAAACAACGGGCCGGAGCCTTCAGTCCGGCAGGCTCAGGCGGTAGAACTCCTTGTCTTCCACCTGCGGGAAGCTTAGCTCGAATTCCTCGAAATCCTCCCAGCCGCCGAGCGTGGTCGATTTCTGGACCGGCAGGGTGAGCGTCACGTTGCCGCCTTGCGCCTGCACCAGGATATTGCCCGCACCGCGAAGGTCCTGGATGGAGGCGGCGGTGTAGAGCGAGTAGGCGCCGGGATCGGAGGTGACATCGGTGCGGCCGGCGTTGCGGAGCCCGAGCAGGGCGGCATTGATCTGGGCGGAGGTCTCCGCCGTATCCGGATCGAGGCCGAGAGAAGCGACCTCGATGCCGTCGGACAGGCCGTCGCCGTCGCTATCGGCATTCCCCTGGAGGATGCGGCGGTCGAGCGCGACCGCGGTATCCGCCTTGGCGAAGGCGGTACTGGCATGGAAGGCCAGGAGGTATTCGGCAAAGGCATCCTGCTCGCTGCCCGCGGCGGCGAAGCTGGCGGCACCCGTGCCGCCGCTGCTCAGATCGATGCGGTTGGCTCCGGGGTTCGTGCGGACCACCCAGGGCAGCGGGTAGCTGTCGCCGCCGAAGTCAGATCCGGCGGCGGAGGCGTTCGCGAGGAAGTTCAGGGTCACCAGGCGGATCTGGCGGGCGGGATCCAGCACCTCGCCGTTGGAAACGAGGACCTCCGTCACCTCTCCTTCATCGTCGATCAGGGCGGCGTAGCGGATGCGGCTGCCGCCATTGACCGCGGTGATCTGGTTGGAGCCGGTGGTGAAGCTCACGGGCGTTTCCGCCATGTCCGCCACCACGCGGATGCCGCCGAGCTGGCAGAACTGGCCGGGCGTGTTCTTGTCCGCGCCGGTGCCGTTGCTGCCCGCCACCGCGTGTTCCAGGATCACCTTCAGTTGCTCGGACGTGGCGGTGAGGAGGGTCAGGGCATTGTTGAACTTGAGCGAATCCTCCACGTCCAGGCGGGAGATATCGCCCGCCTCCTTGCCCGCGGAGGGATTGGCCGCGGTGGGCAGCAGCTCGCCGAGCGGGCTCACGGAGCCGATCGCGTTGCGGATGCCGCCGCCGTTCTTCAGGGAGACTTCCACGGTGGCATCCACCTGGCGGGCGTACCAGAGGTTCGCATCCGCGGAGAGGTTGCCGAAGTTCGTCTCCTGCTGGCGGACGTTGGTCCGGCGGCCTTCCAGATACACGGCGCTCTTGCCGAGGATCAGGCCGTCCTTGGCATTGATCACCGCGCCCACCGCGTCCGTCACCGCCTTTGCGGTGCCCCCGCGGGTGCCCGCGGCATAGGGATCGCCGCTGGGCCAGAGGGAGGAGACGGAGGTCGCATTCACCGCCACGGCATCGCTCTGGGTGCCGATGGCGCTGATCTCGCCGTCCGCATTGAAGTCCACCACGAGGCGGCCGAGGTACTGGTATTGGCCCTCGGTGCTTACAACCGCCACCGTATTCCCGTCCAGGTCGGTCGTGGTGTAGGGATAGGTTTCCGCGGCGGTATCGCCCGGCTGCAGCGGGGTGCCCGGCTTTGCCATGATGGTGCCGGAGCCGCCTGCGACGATGATGTCCACGTGGCGGAGCTTTGTCGCCAGCAGCTTTTCGTTCTCCACCTGCTGGAGCTGGGTGGCCATCACGATCTTGTTGCAACCGGCGGCGACGAGCGCATCGACGGTCGGCTGCAGGTGGGCGGCGAGGGCATCCAGATCATACGTGCGCGGGGAAACCACCACGGCTCCCTGCGGGCCGGTGACGGTGACAAGGCCGGGCGAGGAGATGTTCGCGAGGTCCGGCGGGGTCACGCCGAGCACGCCGATCTTTTCCCCGCCGCGCTGGATGATGGCGGACTTGGCCAGCTTCGCGCGGGTGGGGGCCGCGTCCAGACCCGAGAAGTTCACGAAGGGATTCGGGCGGAAGGCGTCCGTGTTCCGGATATCCGAGGCGTAGCGGGCGTTGAGGGCGGCATCCGCGCTGAAATCCAGGTTCGCGCTCAGGAAGGGGAAGGCCGGGCCGTAGTTCCGCATGGCGGCGAGCCCGGTCCGGGGATCCGGGACCACGATGTTGGCGAATTCGTTCGAGCCGAGGTCGAATTCGTGGTTGCCGATGCAGGTGGCGTCGAAGCCCGCGGCGTTCATGATCGCGATGTCCGGGCGGCCGGCGCTTTCGCGGAGGTCGGTGTTCGAGCCGCTTGCGTTTCCGCCGAAAGTGAAGCCGAGCGAAGTTTTCAGCGAATCCCGAGTGGAGGCGTCGTTGCCCGCGGAAAGGAAGGCTCCGGGAATGAAACAATCGCCCGCGCCGATGGTCACGGATGCGTCCACACCGGCTTCATCCTCCAGCTTGTCCGCGATGGCGGCGAATTGGGAGGCAGCGGTCAGGGAAGAGACGTCCGCTTCCATGTCGGAAGCATGCAGCACCTGCAGGCGGAATGCGGGAGGATTGATCTCGTAAACGCCGATCCCGCCGCTCACATCGTCGTCCGCGATGCCCTCGAAGCCGACGATGGCAAGGGTGCTGCCCATCGGGCTATCCGCCGCGCCGACGATGGTGACGGTCTCCGGGGAAACGAGGCCCGCCGTATTTCC